>JAAYLV010000114.1 GCA_012521755.1 Bacillota bacterium
CTGCTCAGGTCGCCCAAACCGGGGACTTTCTTTGCCCTGAGGGCTTCCCTCCCAGAGATCTTCCCGTAATGGGATCCATGAATCTCAAGCAGCAAAAAATGTTTGGCCAGCTAAACAAATCTTGACCAACCGCCTTGACATGTCCAACCAAAAGCAGTAAGATTCCCATAGAAGAAGTTAGGTTCACTTTACTTTTGCCGCCTGGGGGTGATGACTTGGGCAAGGAACGACTGGAAGTATCGCCGTCCCTAGAAGACTACCTGGAAGCCGTGCTGGAAATAGCCGATGAAGGCGGCGCGCGAACGACCGATGTGGCGGAAAGGCTCGGGGTCTCCAAGGCCAGCGTGAACCAAGCAATGGGGATATTGGCCGATCACGGCCTCGTTGAACGGGAAAGATACGGTCCGGTCTTCCTGACGGAAAACGGGATGGCCCTTGCCCAGGCTGTGCAGAGGCGCCACCAGACCATCAAAGCTTTCCTGGTCATGGTCTTGGGGGTTGAGGAAGAAATAGCAGAGAAAGACGCGTGCCAGATCGAGCACGTAGTCAGCAAAGATACGATGAACCGCATTATCGAGTTCATGGAGAGGAGAAAGGATGCATGAGCAGTCAGTCTAGGCCATTGGGCGAGCTTAATCCAGGCGAACGCGGAACTATACTCAGCATTAATTGCCACGGGCCCCTCAAGAGACGGCTGATGGATATGGGGCTCACGCCAGGCACAGAAGTATTTGTCGAACGGACGGCTCCCCTGGGCGATCCGATGGTCATTTGCGCCCGGGGCTGTCGGCTTGGACTGCGCAGAGCGGAAGCAGGATCCATTGCGGTGATGCCTTGTCCAGGCATCTGCAAACAGGCGCCCGTCCGCCGGCCGCGAAGGGGCCTCCGAAGAAACCGATGGCGTCACGGCAGGACTTGACGTCCTGTCAGGAGGTATGAGTGATGATGAGTACGACAATGCAAACAACACCGACTATCGCCATAGCCGGCAACCCTAATTCAGGGAAGACGGCCTTGTTTAACGCAATGACTGGAGCCAGGCAGCATGTTGCCAACTGGCCCGGCGTTACCGTTGAGAAAAAGGAAGGGACCCTGATCAAGGACGGTCGTACGGCCCAGGTTGTCGACTTGCCGGGAACCTATGCTTTCAGTTCACGGGCCATCGATGAGACCATCGCGCGGGATTTCATCCTGTTGGAAGAGCCCGACGTGGTCATCAACGTGGTCGATGCCACCAACCTGGAGCGGAATCTTTATCTCACCGTTCAGCTCCTGGAAATGGACGCCCCCCTGGTCATGGCCCTTAACATGATGGATGAAGCGGAGGATTTGGGCCTGGAGATCGATGTGCCTGGGCTCTCGGCAGCCCTGGGGGTCCCCGTTGTGCCAACCGCGGCGGTCTGGCGCAGAGGGATCGACGCGTTGATCGAGGCGGCCTTTGCCAGGGTCGGCAAGCCCCGGGGCCAGGGTTTTCGGATCGATTACGGCCCCGTCATTGAGGACAGGATTGCCCGCCTTGCGGAGATCCTCACCCCTGGGTTTTGCCGGGGTCGCTCCCCCCGGTGGGTAGCCACTAAGCTCCTGGAGCAAGACTCGGACATCTTAAAGGAACTGGACTCATTCGGCAATATGACCGCGCTCAAGTCAGAACTCGCTGGGGCCCTGGCGGCAATCCGGGATGCCGCCGGTAAAGAGGCAGCTGACTTGATTACAGAAAAACGCTACGAGCTTGCCGCCAAAATAGCTAAGTCGGTGGCATCCGAGCCTGAGGTTCCCAGAAGCTCCCACGTCATCGACCGGTTCGCGCTGCATCCCTGGCTTGCCTATCCCATCTTCTTCGGCGTTATCTGGGCCATATTCCAAATTACCTTCACCTTGAGCGAACCCCTCACCGAGGCGGCCGGCAGTCTCATCGAGCTGGTCGGCTCAGCCGTCGGCGACTTTTTGACGGGGATGGGCCTTCCGGATCTGATCACGGGTCTTGTGGCGGACGGCATCCTCGGCGGCGTTGGGGCCGTATTGGAGTTTGCACCGCCCATCTTCATGCTCTTCCTGATGATTTCTCTCTTGGAGGATGTGGGCTACATGGCGCGGGCTGCGCTGCTCTCCGACCGGCTGATGCGGGCCATCGGACTGCATGGCAAGGCTTTCATTCCTATGATCTTAGGGTTCGGCTGCAATGTCACCGGGATCCTGGCCACCCGCACCCTCGAGAGCAGACGGGATCGGCTAATCACCATCCTCGTTAATCCCCTCATGTCATGTGCAGCCCGCTTGCCCGTCTACGTGTTGTTCGCCACAGCCTTCTTCAGCAGCCACCGGGGGTTGGTCGTTTTCAGCCTGTATCTCCTTGGGATCCTTCTAGCCCTCGCGGCGGCTAAAGTCCTGAGCCTCTTCCTGCAGGAAGGGGAAGCGGCCTCTTTCGTCTTGGAACTGCCTCCCTACCGCCTGCCGCGGCTTTCGGGAGTGCTGATTCAAACCTGGGAGCGGGGAAAGGAATTCATCCACAGGGCGGGCACAGTCATCCTCACCGCGGTAGTGGTGGTGTGGGCGTTGTCGAACCTGCCTCCCGGCACCGGTCCGGACAGCCCCTACTCCTTGGTGGGTAGAATCGGGAGCCTCCTTGCACCTATACTGAGACCCGCGGGCTTTGGCACCTGGCAGGCAGGCGCGGCCCTGCTCTTCGGCGCTATAGCCAAGGAGCTCATCGTCGGCACCCTAGCAGTCCTCTACGGGACTGGCGATGTGGGCCTTATCGCCGCCATCCGGGCTAACTGGACGCCCCTGTCAGCCTATGCGTTCTTGGTGATGTCCCTGGTCTACATTCCTTGTGTCGCCACCATCGCCACCATCCGCGCTGAAACAGGCTCGCGCAAGTGGGCGGCCGTCACGGTGGCTTATACCCTCCTCCTTGGCTGGATCCTGGCCGTCATCGTGTATCAGGGAGGTAGGCTATTGGGCTTCGCCTAGAGCTTGTGGGATACTAGTCGCCTGTGAAGCACCCGCCGTCAAGGCCGGGTGCTTTTCCCTTACTCCCTCTCCGGGAGGCAAAAAACATGGTTTTGCCAAGGAATTTTGACTATCTATTGTTAATTCAATACACATAACCACTCATGCTAGGAAAGAGAGTCCTCCCCAAGGACTTTGAAGGGAGTTCGGGAAATGAAGCGCCTGCTCGGCATCGCCCTGATCATCGCCTTACTGACAGGATGCGATGGGGACTTGCCAAAGACGGCCGATAACCGCCATGATGCGTGGGCCTATGACCTGGAGTTCTTGGTGAAAGAGCTGCCAAGACGCCACAAGAACCTGTTTTTCCAGCTGGATAAGGGGAGCTTCTACCGGAAAGCCGAGGAGATCAAGGGCAACATCGATGAACTGACCGACGCTGAGCTCATCGTCGAACTCAGCCGGCTGGTGGCCTCCGTCGGCGATGCCCATACAGCCCTTTACCCGAAAAGCGGCCCCCTCTATCCTGTGTTTTTCTACTGGTTCAAAGAAGGGATCTATGCTGTCGCGGCGGCGGAGGAACACGGGGAAGTAGTCAACCTGGAGCTAAAGACCATCAACGGCCAGCCGGTCGAAGAGGTCCTCGGGAAGCTTAGAGATGTCATTCCCCATGAAAATGAAGCTGGCTTCAAGTCCTTGGCCGTCGACTACCTGCTCATCCCCGCCATTATGCAGGGGCTGGGGATAGTCGCTGGTGATGTGTGCCATATGGGTTTTGCTGCTGAGCAGTGGGAAAAAGTCATTGCCCTCAGACCCGTGGAGATGGATAAGGTCAAATACGTGCAGGGATCGACCAAGCTGCCCCTCTACCGTCGCCATGGTAACCTGTACTATTGGTACGAATATCTCCCCGAGGAGCGGACGTTGTACTTCCAATACAATGTCTGCGGGAACATGGAAAGGCCCTTTCGGGAATTTTGCGAGGAGATGTTCACCTTTCTGGAAGGCAACGTGGTGGATAAGCTGATCGTCGATCTGCGGCTTAACCGGGGCGGGAACTCCTTGGTGATGCAGCCCTTCATCAGCCGGATGCAAAAAAGCAGCCTCAATGACCCAGACAGGCTCTATGTCATCATCGGCCGCAGGACCTTCTCCTCGGCCATCCTGAACGCCTTGCAGCTTAAGGAGTCGACGGCGGCCACCTTCCTTGGGGAGCCTACGGGGGGCAAACCTAGCCATTACGGGGAAGTTGGCATATTATCCTTGAAGAATACGGGACTCACCGTTACCTACTCGAAGAAGTACTTCAAGTCTTCGGTAGAAGGTGAGTCCCTCTATCCCGATGTCCTCATGGAACCTAGCATCCTCGACTACAAGATGGGCCAAGACCCGGTGGTGGACTGGATCTTAGCGCGCCCGCCCCGGGTCTAGGCAAGGTCCCTATTCCAGGTTGAGGGCCATGTATCCACCGTAATCCGCGGCCATCTGGACATAAACCCCCTGCCCCACGAGGAACTCGTAGATCTCGTTGGCTTTAGCTACTGGATCGATATCCGCGAAGTGGTCGGGATAAAGGACTTTGCCGATGTAGTAAGCATTGGCGATGGCCGTATCGATATTGGTCGTGTAGTAGTTGTAAGGCAGCTGCCCGTAGATCTGGCCCTTCTTAACGGCCCCGAGGACCTGGTAGAAGGGCTTGTTTTTCTGGTAATCCTGCCGGATGAGTTCCAATCCACCTTCATCGATGAAGATGATATCCGGATTCCACTGGATGAGCTTCTCCTTGTCGATCATCAGGGCGCCCCTTCGGCCGAGTTCGTCGACGACGTTCCTGGCGTTCACCGCATTGAACAAAGGGTAGTCGCCCTGGGTGCTTTCGATGCCATGGGCGCCTTTCATGTTGACTCCCCCAACGTAGACCTTGGGCCGGTCGGACGCGGGGATGTCCTTCGTCCGATTATGAAGATCTAGGCGGCAGTTTTCCATGTAAGCCACGATCTCTTCCGCTTTCTTTTCCCTCCCGATGACCTGACCAATAATCCTGATGGACTCATAAACAGCAGGATCGAAGACTCCCGTTTCTCCGTAGCTTAAGGCCACGACGGGAATGTTCGTTTTCCCTTGGAGATTTTCCGTGAAGGCCCGGTCGGACCCGTAGGTGCTGAAGATTACATCGGGCCGCACCGACAGGAGCTTTTCCGGATCGGGCCCGTTGTTCGGCCCTCCCGGTCCGATGAGGGGGAGGCTCGCATAGGCGGGATTGGCGATTAGATAAGGCCTGCCGATGCTGCTATCTTTATCGATCTGCTCGATGCCGACGATGAGCGCGGGCTCCTGGAAGTAAGCGCAAAGGCGAAGGGCCCCAGGGCCGATGGCGACGACTCGTTTAGCCGGGGCGGGCAGCTCCACCTGCCTCCCCGTCATGTCTGTCACCGTAACCTGAGCTTGGCAAGCAGCGCCCAGCAGCAGACAAAAGATGAGAACGGCCAACGTCTTGTGTCTTCGCAGCACAGAACCCACTCCCTCTAGGCAGGTATGACGACGGGTATGTCGCCGAACTGTTTGATTTCCACGGGCAAGGAATAGACGCTTTCAATGTTCCCCTGGGTCATCACTTCGAAGCCCCCGGCGGCAAAAATGGCGCCGTCCTTGAGGAGGATGAACTTGTTGGCAAAGCGCATGGCCAGATTCAAATCGTGGATGGCGGCGATGGCGGCTAAGTGCTCTTCCTTGACGATCCTTTGGATGAGCCGGGCCACCTCGAACTGATTGCGCAGATCGAGGCTATGGGTTGGCTCATCGAGCAAGAGGAGCTGGGGGCGCTGGGCTAGGGCCCTGGCGATGACAACCTTCTGCCTCTCCCCGCCGCTTAGCTCATCAACGTATCGTAAGGCATAGTCTTCAAGGCCCAGGGTCCTGAGGGCCTGCCGGGCAATTTCCATATCCTCCGCCGAAGCTTCCCAGCGGATGTATGGTTTTCGGCCGAGGAGGACCGCATCGAAAACCGTTGTCCTGGTCCTTTCGATGTGCTGGGGGACGTAACCAATGCGGCAGGCTAGCTCCCGCCGGCTGAGGGTCCCGGCATCATCTCCCCCGATGAGCACCGTCCCCATCTGGGGCTTTAGGATCCGATTGATGCACTTAAGGAGGGTTGATTTGCCGGCCCCGTTAGTTCCCAGGACCGCGAGGAAATCTCCTTTGGCAATGGATAGACTGATGTCCCTGAGGACGGGACGGCTGGGATAGGCAAACTCTAACCCTTCAACTGTGAGAATCACTTCCGCTCAAACCCCCTTGCCAGTAGGTAAAGAAAGAGGGGCGCACCGAAAAACGAGGTGATGGCCCCAACGGGAAGGACCACCGGGGCAATTATGGTCCTGGCGGCTGTGTCGGAAACAAGGAGAAGCAGCGAGCCTGCCAGGGCCGATGCCGGAATGAGCTGGCGGTGATCGCCCCCGAGGATCCTCCGCATCATGTGGGGGGCAACAAGGCCGATGAAGCCGATTATCCCTAAGAAGGACACGGCGGCGCCGGTGATGAGGGATGAGGCCAGCATCCCCCCGAAGCGGACCCAGTCCACATTGACGCCGAGGCTCTTGGCCGTCTCTTCGCCGCTCCCCAGGGCGTTGTAGTCCCAGCGGCGGACCATGAAATAGATGAGTCCGGAGGCGACGATGGCGGAGAGAATGAGGACCTCATTCCACGCCGCCCGGCCCAAATCGCCAAAGGTCCAGAAAACCGCGGCGGCAACTTGCACGTCCTGGGCGAAGTACTGGATCAAAATGGTCCCCGCCGAAAAAAGGGAGCTAAGGGCCACACCGGCCAGGACGATGGCCTCGGGGGAGAAGCCCCCGGTACGCGCGAGGAGCAAGATGATGGAGGCAGCCGCCATGGCCCAGACGAAGGCGGAGAAGGCAACGAAATAGGGATTAGCGATGTATACCGCATCGGCCCCCGTGCTACGGACGGAGCCCGCGCCAAAGACGATGATGGCCATGTTGGCGCCAAAGGCCGCGGCATTGGCTATCCCTAAGGTGGACGGGGAGGCCAGCTGGTTTCTAAGGTTGTTTTGCATTACGCAGCCGGCGACCGACAGCCCCGCTCCCGCGACGATGGCGGCCAAGATCCGCGGCAAGCGGATCTGCCAGATGACGATATCGGCCACATCGTCCCCTTTGCCGGTGAGGGCGCGAAGGACCTCATACGGGTTTAAATTCATCGAACCGGCGCCCAGGGCAATCAGGGAGGCGATGCCGATGGAAACCACTAAGGCCAACATGACCAGGCCCTTGGCGGCCGTGTAGCGTCGGTAGGCATCCATCTCCTCTTACCAGCCCCGGGAATAATCGGGGAAGCAATCGAGGCAGACCCTCTTGCCTTCCTTCAGCCTGATCTTGTGCTCCGCCGCACCCTCGCCGCACTGTTCACAAATGATGGTTTTCAGGATCCGGGCCTTTTCCGGGACAGGGTAGCTCGGTGGGCCAAAGTGAAAAAGATGGGTCCCCGGCCTGCTCAGCAAGTACTGGAGGCGCTCTTCCCGCTCCATCTCCTCGGGCAGGGGCTTTAGGATCATCCGGAGGCTCTCCCCTGTCTTGCGGTTAAAGAAACTGAAGGCCTGCTTCCCCCTGTCGCGATACAAGAGGTTGCCCTTGCCCCAAGTGCAGCCGGTAATGAACTGGATGGCATCTACCCCACAGGCGTCGTTTTCTGTGACGCAGACAATCTCCTCATCGGTGGAAAACCCAAGCCCCATCTTTTCCCTGGCGGCCTCACAAGCCTTAAAGCCAATGGCCAGCCCCGGACACTCATGTCCGTGGAATGCGACGACCCTTTCCCAAAGCTCCCTGTCCATCCCGCTCCTCCTATCGTGTTACGATATTATCAATCAGTGCTACTACCGGACAAGGTTGACTTCGCCCTTTTCTCCAGCTTTCCTTCTTGCGGGGGAAGAAAAAATGAGGCCGACCGGCCTCTAGATGATCCACTTTTGCCTGATGGTGCCGATGCTCCTCAGGAAAAGCCCAAGGCAGTAGGCGCCGAGGATGAGAAAGCTAAGGGGGAAAGCAATTTTGTTTCCTCCGCTCACCGCCCCCCGGAGGATGTCCACCCCGTAGGTCATAGGCAGAAGGTAAGACAAGGGCCGGAGGATGAGGGGCAGTCTTTCGATGGGAAAGAAAAACCCGCAGAGGAAAAGCATGGGGAAACGGAAGAAGTTGGAGAGGGTTTGGGCCTCGAAGACTTCCTGGACGGCCACGGCGACAAAAAGCCCGAGGAAGGCCGAAACAATGGCAATCATCACCAGCCCAAGGAAAAAGACGGGCAGATTCAGACCCGACAGGTCCGCTGCCAAGCCAGCGAGGATGGGGGGCACAAGTCCATTGGCGATGCCGAACAGGATCGCCCCTGCTGTTTTGGCCAGCATCAATAGCTCCAGGGAGATGGGTGCAAGGAGCAAACGTTCAAAGGTCCGATTCCGCTTCTCGAAGGTGATGGTCACCGCCAACATGGAGGTAGTGCCAAAAAGGACGGAAAGGGCAGTCAACCCAGGCAGCAAGTCCGGGATGCTCTCCAAACCTACACCCGATCTGATGAAAAACATGCCGGTCCAAGACAGGGGAAAGATCAGTCCCCAGCTGATGTTCGGAGGCTTTAGATAATAGGTGCGGATGTCCTTAATGAAGATGTTCCAAAAAGCAATCCAGCCCTTCACTCTCCCCTTCCCTCCTTCTTGCCCATGCCTTCGTCCTTGATCCCGGTAATGTCGACAAATACATCCTCCAAGGAAGGTTGGATCCTCCTGGCCTCAAGGACGTGGGCCCCTTCCTCCTCGAGGAAGCGAACTAGGACTCCCACATTGATAGGCTCATCCGATTCGACCCGGAGGCTTCCCGGCAGTAGAGCGGCAACCTTCAGTTTCGGAAAGGCCCGAGGGACCTTTTCCCCTGAGAAGGCATTCGCCCACGCTATTTCCACCATGTGTTTGCCCTGGACCGGCTTGAGCAGATTAGCAGTAGTATCAGTGCGGACGATGCGCCCCGCGACGATGAAGGCGATCCGCTCACACAGCCTTTCCGCCTCTTCGATGTAATGGGTGGTGAGGAAGATGGTAGTCCCGGAGCGGTGGAGATCTGCGATGAGCTGGCGGATCTGCCGGGCGCTTAGGACATCGATGCCGGTCGTTGGCTCATCTAAGAAAAGGATCGGGGGATCATGAATGATCCCGGCGGCGATGGCCAGCTTTCGTTTCATTCCTTTGGAATAAGAGCCGAACTTGCGGCTGCCAGCTTCGGCAAGACCGAAGGACTCCAAGAGCTTCCGGGCCCGGGCCTCCCGCTGGGACCTTTCCATTCCGTAAAGGGCCGCACAGAAGCAAAGGTTTTCAAACCCGGTCAGCTCTGGATAGAGATTGCTCTCATCGGGGACGACCCCGATTAGATGCTGGGCGGCCTTGGGATCGCGGCTGCAGTCGATGCCGCCGATGGCCAGGGTCCCCCCATCAGGTCGGGCAAGTCCAGTAAGCATCTTGATGGTGGTCGTCTTGCCGGCGCCGTTAGGGCCGAGGAAGCCAAAGAGCTCCCCCTCCTGGACGCTGAAGGAGATGCCGGCCACCGCTTCCACATCGCCAAAACGCTTCCGCAAGTTCTCAGCCTCGATGATGGCTGCCATCCATCCCCCTCCTCCTTGGCCTTTTTCTCACATTCAGCCTAATGTTTCTGGGAGCATATGTCAAGAAAAGAAAAACCCACCGAACCTCGTCGGTGGGAGAATTTACATGGTACCCCCAAGGGGATTCGAACCCCTGCCTTCGCCGTGAAAGGGCGGTATCCTAGGCCTCTAGACGATGGGGGCATGGTGAGTCATGGAGGATTCGAACCTCCGACACCCGGATTAAAAGTCCGGTGCTCTACCACCTGAGCTAATGACTCGTCAGCAAAACACAGTATACATGAAGGCTTCCCCCCTGTCAAGGCCGATAGCGTGAACACGTGTTCTCCAAGGCGCTGA
>JAAYLV010000115.1 GCA_012521755.1 Bacillota bacterium
ACAGTTCTGTATGGAGCCTTAGAAGGGCTCTCAGGGACATAAGCACGACCGTCACCATCTAGTTATGCCGGCAAGGGCAGAGGGGTCCTCTGGTCACTCCTATCCTACAGTATCTTGACGCGAACGGAGGCAAGAATTTCCCTTGACGGTTTTTTGTGACCGAGCTATCATGAATATGACTGATCAGTCAGGATCCAGCAAGGGAGAGTAGACCCTTCAGGCCAGGTTCCAGTACGACCTGGCTCTTCTTTGACTAGGTCGGGCAAGGGGGTTGGAATGTGAAGAGAAGATGGCCCATAATTGTAGTCTTGGTAGTTGTTGCCGCCATTTGGTTGTCCAGGGGCGGGAAGGAACCTGTCAAGGAAGCTGTAAGCCCGGCACCTCGGGCGGTGGCCGTATCCGTTGAGGAGGTGAAAAGGGAGACTCTCACTCGCCTCCTCCAGGTTCGGGGACAGGTGCGTCCCGTCCGGGAAGTGAATGTGGTGCCCAAGATCGGTGGTGTGGTCTGCCGGTTAGCGGCCGATGTGGGTCAGCGGGTCCGGGCCGGCGATGTCCTCTTAGAACTAGAAGGGGATGAGCTGCGGGCCCAAGTCCGTCAGGCGGAGGCAGCTTTGACCGCCGCCCGGGCTGGGTTGGAAAAACTGCTGGCTGGTCCCAGGCCTGAGGAGCTGGCCCAGATTCAAGCGGCCGTCAACCAGGCCGAGACCAACTTTCGCAAGGCCCAGGCCAACCTGGACAGGATGGAAGAGCTCCACCGTCAGGGGATCATCACCGACGATCAGTGGGAAGGCGCGGTGACCGCCTATGAGGTAGCTAAAGCCCAGCTGGATTCCGCCGAGCAGCAGCTAGCCTTGGCCGCGGGGGATCCCCGGGAGGAGGACTTGGCTGCCGTCCGGGCCCAGGTCCAGCAGGCTGAGGCCAATCTGGAGCTGGCCAGACTCCGCTTAGGCTACACCACCATCACCAGCCCGATGGATGGGGTGGTGGCCTTTCGCTTTGCGGAAAACGGCGGGACTGTAGGCGTTGGGACCCCCGTCTTCACCATCGTCGACATCGATCGGGTCATCGTCAACGCCCAGGTGACCGAATCCTATGCCAACCGCTTCCGCGTTGGGGAGAAAGTCGATGTGCGGATCGATGCCCTCGGGGGGCAGATCTTCCCCGGCACCATCACCGCCATCAGCCCCATGGCCGATCAAAGCCGCTCTTTCCCCACCCGGATTGAGATTGCCAATCCGCAGCATCTGCTCAAACCGGGCATGGCCGCGGAAGTCATTTTCGTGACGGACTCCCGGGAGGCGGAAATGGCTATTCCCGCTAGGGCTGTGTTGACGGGCGGCGACAGGCCCAGAGTATTTGTGGTGGAAGAGGGAGTTGCCCGGGAGCGGGAAGTCCTGCTGGGGCTCGAGGCCGGCGATCTAGTCGAAGTGCTGGAAGGCCTGGTCCCTGGCGAGCTGGTAGTCGTCCGGGGACAAAACTATCTGGAAGACGGCACCGTCGTCAACATCACGGAGCAGGGGTGGTGAGGCCATGTCAATCATCGATATCGCCGTCAAACGGCCCGTTACCACCGTCATGCTCACCCTTTGTCTAGTTGTCACCGGGCTTGTGTCCATGGGCCGGGTGCCCTTAGGGCTGATGCCGGAGCTGAACCTGCCCTATGCAGCGGTGATCACCACCTACGGCACCTCCAGCCCCCAGGAAGTGGAGACCCTGGTGACCAAGCCTCTGGAATCATCCCTTGCGTCCTTGAGCAACTTGAAAAACATCACTTCCTACTCATCCCTAGGATCCTCCATCATCATCGCGGAGTTTGCCTGGGGAACCAACATGGACTTGGCGACCCTGGAGATGAGGGAGCGGACGGATCTAGTCAAAGGGGGCCTGCCCGAAGGGGCCGATGCTCCCCTCGTCGTCCGGTTTGATCCCTCCTCGATGCCCTTGATGCAGATCGGTCTCGACAGCCGCTACGATCTAGTCACACTAAGGCAGATCGCCGACGATGTGATCGCTCCCCGCCTGGAGCGGCTGGAGGGGGTTGCCAATGTGACCGTTCAAGGTGGCCTGGAGCGGGAGATTCAGGTGGCCGTCGATCCCATCCAGCTGGACTCCTACAATCTTTCCCTCCAGCAAGTTGCCCAGGCCCTGGCAGCGGCCAATCTGAATCTGCCCGGCGGCCGGGTGGCCGACAAGACCCGGGAGCTGGCCGTGCGCACCCTGGGGGAGTACACGGATATTAAGGAAATCGAAGAGCTGCTCCTGCCTGGGGGGGTGCGCCTGAAGGATGTGGCCGTCGTTCAGGACGCTTTCAAGGAGCAGACCAGCTTGACCCGCATCAACGGCCGCCCCAGCATCGGCCTTTATATCCAAAAGGAATCGGACGCCAATACCGTCTTTGTCGCGAGCCGAGTTAGGGCCGAACTGAATAGGATCATGCGGGACTACGACGGCGGATTGAACTACAACATCTTCTGGGATGAGTCGGACTATGTGGTCAAGGCTCTGCGCAACCTGGGAGAAAACATTGTTGTCGGCGCTCTCTTGGCGGTCATCGTTCTCCTCGTTTTCCTGAAGAACATCCGCACCACCTTGATCATCGGCACCGCCATCCCCGTCGGCATCATTTCCGCCTTCATCCTCCTTTTCTTCGGGGACATTTCCCTGAACATGATGTCCCTCGGGGGACTGGCCCTGTCCGTCGGAATGCTGGTTGACAACGGCATTGTCGTCTTAGAAAACATCTTCCGCCACCGGGAGGAAGGCGCCCTGGCCGATGATGCCGCCCGGGAAGGGGCCAAGGAAGTGGCCTTGGCCATCATCGCCTCGACCCTCACGACGGTGGCCGTCTTCCTGCCCATCGTCTTCGTGGAAGGGATCGCGGCCCAGCTTTTTGTCGACTTGTCCAAGACGGTCACCTTCGCCTTGCTCTCTTCCCTCCTCGTTTCCCTCACCCTGGTGCCTATGCTGTCGGCCCAGTTGATGCGGGGCAAGACGGTAAAGCAGTGGGATGGGGAAGGGGAGGTGAAAGGCTTCAGACGCTTCCTCGCCTGGTATCAAGATGCCATCGGCAAGCTCTTAAGACGGCGGCGGGTCGTCGTCTTGCTGGTCGGCGGAGCTTTCCTCTTCAGCCTGTTCCTCATCCCCCGGATCGGTATGGAGTTTATGCCCGCGATGGACGTCAGCGCGATTACTGTCTCCGTCGAGCTCCCCTGGGGATCGCTGCGGGAGGAGACGGAGGCTATTGTCCAACACATCGAGGCCTTTGTCTCCCAGATACCGGAGGTGCGCACCACCTCTCACGTCGTTGGAGGGGGCGGGTCGATGGGCACCGGCGGCGCGGAGAACCATCGGGGACAGTTGGATCTGGAGCTTTTACCCATCAAAGAGCGGCAGCGGACCAGCGTTCAGGTGATCGAGGAGATCCGGGAGTATGTGGGGAACATCCCGGGGGCCAAGATCAACGTCCGGGGCCGGGACATGATGGGGATGGGCGGCGCCGCAGGGGCCGCACCCATCGCCATCAGCCTCCGGGGCCAGGACTTGGATGAACTTTATTTCTGGGCCGAGGTATTGACCGAGGAGCTGGCTGCTATACCAGGCACGCGAGAGGTGCGCAGCAGCGTGGCCGAAGGCCGTCCCGAGCTTCACGTTAAGATCGACCGGGATCGGGCGGCAAGCCACGGGACTAGCGTCGTCCAGGTGGCCAACACCATTCGCACGGCAGTGGACGGCCAAGTTGCGACCCGCCTGCGGCGGGAGGGCAGCGAAATCGATGTTCGGGTTTCCCTGCCCAAAGATAAGCCGCTGACCCCCGATGAGCTGGAGCGGCTCCTGGTGCCCACAGCTACCGGCGGCCACGTCCCCCTTTATGAAGTGGCATCCCTCGGCGAAGGTGCGGGACCCATCGCCATCACCCGCTACGGCCAGGCCAGGGAGGTAACGGTAACAGCTCAACTGGCCGGTCGGGACCTAGGGGGCGTGATGATGGACATCCGCCAAAAGCTGGATACCATCGGGCTGCCGGAGCATCTGATGGTCTCCATGCGGGGAGAGGCGGAGGAGATGCAGGAGGCCTTCGGGGATCTGTGGGTAGCCATGGCCCTGGCTACAGCCCTAGTGTACATGATCCTCGCGTCTTTGTTCGAATCCCTCATCCATCCCTTCACCATCATGATCACTCTGCCCTTGGCGGCCATCGGGGTCATTCTCAGCCTGTTCGTCACCGGCCGGGCCCTTAGCGTGCCAGCCTTGGTGGGAGCGATCATGCTGGTGGGAATCGTAGTCAACAACGGGATCGTCCTGGTGGATTACATCAACCAGCTGCGCTCCCGGGGCTACGACCGGGAGCGGGCCATCGCGGAAGGATCGGCAACACGGGTGCGTCCGGTACTGATGACCACCTTGACCACCGTTGTCGCCCTGATTCCCTTGGCCCTGGGCATCGGGGAAGGGGCCGAGATGCAAGCACCCCTTGCTACCGTTTTGGTCGGGGGCCTGACAACGAGCACCGTCCTCACCCTGGGCTTTCTCCCTGTCTTCTACAGCATCATGGATGATGTGGGCCGCAGGGCGGGCCGCCTGTGGCGGCGCGTCAGCGGTGAAGAGGCTGCCCCCGGGGTGGGGCAATGAGGAAAGGCTCTTAGCAAAGGAGGATGACAATGAAGCGGATCTCATTCCCGGTTCTTGTGATGTCGATCCTGTGGATAATGGGGGGGCTCGTTTTTGCCGGGTCAAGCCAAGAGCTCCTTGACTTGGCCCAAAGCATCGAGCTTGCCAAGGAGCAAAGCATCCAGCTGCAGCTGTCCCGGCTGGATCTGGAGGAAGCCCGTCTCCAGTTCGAGCAGGCCAAAGCCATGAGCCTGGTGCAGCCTTCCCCTTCCAAGCTTTATCAGGCGGAGGCCAACTTGGGGATCACCGAGAAGAACCTAATCCTTGCGGAACAGAACTTGGCCCTGGAGGTTGAACAAGATTACTACAATTACCTGCGCACCCAGAACTTAATTACGGTCCTGGAAGAAGCCCTGGAGCTCGCCAAGCGCCAGTTGGAGGTCACCGAGTCCCGCCGTCGCGTCGGGGCGGCGACGGAGGCAGATGTGATCCGGGCCCAGGCGAGCGTTGCCCGCACCGAGGCGGACCTGGCCCAGGTGCGGGACAGCCATGAGCTCTCCCGGCGCAAGTTCCTCCAATCCCTGGGACTGCCCGTTGACACTTCCATCCAGCTCGATGAAGGCATCGTTGCCGAGCGGGTGTCCATTGATCTCGACCGGGCCATCGCGGAAGCCTTGGCCAACCGGGTGGAAGTGGCCCAGCTGGATATGATGATTGGGGTTGCGGAAAAGGAAGTGGAGCTGGCGACCAACGACTACACCCCGGGTCAACAGCTGGCCATGGCCAAGATCGCCCTGGAGAAAGCTCGCCTTCGCCGCCAGCAATTGGAGGATAATCTGCCCTTGGAGATCCGCCACCTCTACGCCCAGCTCCAGGATGCGGAGCGGCGCCTCGATGTAACACGCATCGGCGTGCTTGAGGCGGAGGAGACGATGCGGACAACGACGGCCCTTTATGATGTGGATATGGCCACCCATCTTGACCTGATGGGCGCCCAGGCGAACCTGACCAAGGCCAGGACCGATGCCATCCATGCCATCTTCGATTACAATCTGGCCAAGGCCAACCTATACAAGGCGATGGCCTGGGGGCTGGCAGAAAGAGAGGTCGGCAATGAAAAGGAACATCAAGACTAAAGGGGCCCTTTGCCTGGTCCTCCTTTTGTCCATCAGCTGCGCGGCCGCGGCCGGGCCGTTGACTCTAGAAGAAAGCATCACCATGGCCTTGACGGGGGGTACCGCCGGCAAGATGCTCCAAGGCTCCCTGGAGCTGGATGATCTTCTTCTCCAAGAGAAGGAAGTGCCCCTGGCCACCAAGCTCACCGCTGCGGGAGGGGCTAACTGGGGGGAGAAGCCTTTCAAC
>JAAYLV010000116.1 GCA_012521755.1 Bacillota bacterium
CCAGGCGGGGCCCAGGGGCTGCATCCTAGTCACCCCGCTTCAGGAAAGAGCCTAAGGACTCTTTCCATTTCAGGATGGACTTATGCCAAGGCTCTGACTTTCGCCAAAGACGATACAGCCCTGGGCGGAAGGGCAAGTCGTACTCCCCCAGGTATTCCACCAGGGATGCGCCAAAACCAGTCTTGAACCGGTAAAGGCCGTAGAGGGGGCTTTCGGGATCCAGGTCCCCCGAAACCCCGCGAAAATCATAGATGCGGCAGCCTTGCCTTTTAGCCCACTTGATCATTGCCCACTGGATGAGGTAGTTGGGCATCAGATTCCGGTGTCTGTTGGAGGATGCACCATAGACGTACCAAGCGATGGGTCCCAGCCGGAAGAGGAAGGCTCCCGCCAGGTACTCCCCTTGATAGGAGGCCATGAAGAGCTTGCCCATCCCCCTGGGGACCAGGTGATCCCAGAGGAGCTCGAAATAAGGGTAGGCTCTGACGGTGAAATTGTCCCGCTGGGCCGTCTCCAGGAGGATCTGATAGAAGACGGCCAGGTCCCTCCGGGTGCAGTTCTCCTTGATGCGGACCCCTTTCCGCTCCGCGTAACGGATGTTGTAGCGGGTCTTGCCCTTCATTCCCGCGAGGATCTCTTCTTCCGAAGGGGAAAGATCCAGCTGCATCACAAACCGGGGCTGGACCCCGTCAAAGGCGAGCCCTTTGTCGACATGGCGAAAGCCGCGGGAGCTCAGGATAGCGGCCACATCCCCGCGGAATTTGGGCACGGGCGGATCGATTTTCAGCATGACGGCTCCCCGCTCCCTGGCCAGCTCCCTAACCCGGTGGAGGAGGCAGTCCAAGGCAGCTGCATCGGTGAAGTCCATGACCGGTCCTCGGGGGGCGTAGAAAATGGGGCTCTTCAATAAGGGCAGCTCCCTTTGCAGGATAGAGATTGAGGCCCGCACCTGATCCTTGTCCCAGACCATCAAGCGCAGGGGTTCCCAGCCCGTCCGGCCTTTGATTTCTCCCCACTCGAAGCTTTGCAAAAGATCCCCGCCAATTTGGGCGATATGGGCGTTAAATCTCCCCCGGTCCGCCTCTTCGGCCACCCTAACCTCCAATGTTCTCACCTCACACCTCCCATCCTATGCAAAGGGCCCTTCCCGGGTGACATATCCCACCGGCTAGCGCATAAGGATTAAGCAGAAAAAGTGGAGGTGGATGCCGATGGCGGCCCGCAGCATCTCCCTGCTCCTCATCCTGTGCCTCCTGGCGCCCCTGGGGGCGGGGGCCCAAGAAAAACCAGCCATCCAGGTCCCGGCGGCCATCCTGATGGATGCCCAAACGGGAGAGGTTTACCTGGCCAAGAACGAGCATCAACCAAGATCCATTGCCAGCATCGTCAAGACCATGACCCTGCTCCTCGCGGCGGAGTTGATCCAGGCCCGCAAGATCAAACTGGGCGATGTGGTCACCGTCAGCGCCAACGCGGCAAGCCGCGGCGGCACCCAGATCCGGCTAAAGTCGGGGGATAAGCTGACGGTGGAAGAGCTGATGTTCGCCACGGCCCTAGTCTCCGCCAACGACGCCGCGGTCGCCCTGGCGGAATACATTGGCGGCACCGAAAAGGAATTCGCCCGGCTGATGCGGGAGCGGGCAGCTGCCCTGGGGCTGCGAAACACCTCCTTCGTCGATGCGACAGGGCTTCTGCCCCAATCCAGCGGCAACTACTCCACCGCTTACGAGCTGGCCCAACTGGCCCGCTTTGCCATGCAAAACCCGGTCTTTGCCCGGACCGTCGGGACCGAAGAGTATTTCCTCCGGAGCCAAGGCCGCACTTTGCGCAACTCAAACGATCTCCTTTTCACCTTCCCCGGCACGGAGGGGGTCAAGACGGGACTGACCACCCCCGCGGGCCACACTCTCCTTTTTGCCGCCTCCCAAGATGGCTGGCGGCTCGTCGGGGCGGTCCTGGGAGCGAAGACGCGGGAGCAGCGCTTCGATGAAGCCCGGGCCATCCTCGAGTGGGGCTTTGCCAATCTGGAGTCTATTCTCCGCATGGGCGAGGAGATTATCTCCGTCCCGGTGCGGGATGGGGCCCGCTCCCGGGTGACCCTGGTTGCAAGGAGCGACCTTAAGACTATCCTCCCCGACGATGAGCGCCGGCTCCTCCGGCGGGAGCTGGACGTTCCCGCATCTGTGGAGGCGCCCTTAAAGCAAGGGGACCGCCTGGGCCAACTGATTATCTTCAAAGGCGAGAAAGAAGTCGCCCGGGTTGACCTGGTGGCCAAGAACAACGTTGGTCGGGCCAACATCTTTACCTTCCTGTTCAAATGGCTCTTTGACCTCCTTGGTCTTAGCTGAGGGGAAAGACGATGCCTAAGCTTTCCTGGCTCGCCATCAAGAAAAGGATTACCCTGTTGATGATCATCGTTGCTTTGTCCGCGGTGGGACTCGCCGGCAGGCTCGCCTACATCCAGCTCGTGAAGCACTCCTTTTACCTGGCCAAGGGGCTGGAGCAGCGGCTGCGGCCCATCCCCATCGATGCCTACCGGGGAACCATCCGGGATGCCAATGGGGAGGTGTTGGCGGAAAGCAGGAGCGCCGCCGCGGTCTTCGCCATCCCCATCGAGGTGAAAGATCCCCAGGGGACCGCCTTGAAACTTGCTCCCATACTGGATCTGGACTACGACTTTCTCTATCAGCGGCTCACTAAGCGCTCCGCGGCTGAGTGGCTGAAAAAGCGGATGTCCGATGAAGAAGCAAGAAGGGTGACTGAGCTTGAACTGCCGGGGATCGGGGTTGTGGAAAACCCTGTCCGCCACTACCCGATGGGAAGCATCGCCCCCCAGATCCTCGGCCTCGTCGGCGTTGATAACCAGGGACTGGAAGGAATCGAACTCTACTACGACAAGGAGCTGCGGGGCACGCCCGGTCGGCTCCTGGTGGAGCGGGACGCTTCCGGCCGGCAGATCCCCCACGGGGTCCAGCAATACATTCCGCCGGTGGATGGTTATGATTTGACCTTGACTATCGACCATAACATCCAACGGATTGCTCAGCGGGAAGTCGAGCGGGCAGTTGCCGAGACTGGCTCGCGCAAGGGCCTGATCATGATCATGAACCCCAAGACGGGAGCCATCCTGGCGGCGGCCCAGGTTCCAACCTATGACATCACCAACCACCAAGCCTACCCCCCGGAAAACCGCCGGTTGATGGCCGTCACCGACCCTTATGAGCCCGGCTCCTCCTTCAAGGCCGTCACCGCCGCGGCTGCCCTGGAAGAAGGGGTGGCCAGCCTCAATCGGAGCTTTTTCGATCCCGGCTATATGATCGTCTCCGGCTGGCGGATCAAATGCTGGAACCGGGGCGGCCACGGTCCCCAGACCTTTGTCCAGACCTTGGAAAACTCCTGCAACCCGGTCTACGCGACTTTAGGGATCGAGTTGGGCGCGGAGCGCTTCTATGATTACATGATGCGTTTTGGTCTAGGGAAGCGCCTGGGGCTGGACTTCCCCGGGGAAGCGCCGGGCAAGATTCGCCCTCCCGGTCCCGATGTGCCCCTTGTCACCTGGGCCAACATCGGCTTCGGCCAGGGCCTTATGGTCACGCCTATGCAGCTTTTGTGCGCCTTTGCGGCCATCGCCAACGGCGGCAAACTCATGCGTCCCTATCTAGTCGAGGAAATCCGGGATCGGTCCGGCAAGCTGATCAAGAAGACGGAGCCCCAGGTCATCCGCCAGGTAGTCTCCAAAGAAACCGCGGATATCACCCGCATGATGCTTCGCTCAGTGGTCGCCAGGGGCTCGGGGAAACGGGCGGAAGCTCCCGGCTACCCCGTCGCCGGCAAGACCGGGACGGCCCAGCTGGTTGAGGGGGGCCGCTACAGCCACTCCAAGGTGGCCTCCTCCTTCGTTGGCTTTGCTCCCGCGGACGATCCGGTCATGGCCGGCACCTTAGTCCTCTGGGAGCCGGGGGGCGCCTTCTACGGGGGCATCATCGCCGCGCCCGTCTTCAGCCGCCTGGTGGCCCAAGTCCTCCCGGCCATGGGCGTCAAGCCCCAGCCAACCAAGAGGACCTCCGGCCAACATGTAGTTGAGGTTCGCCTCCCCTCCCTCCGGGGCTATTCCGTCGAAGAGGCCCAGCGCACCTTGACCCAGATGGGCCTTCTCACCTCCGTCATGGGGGGCGGGGACCAAGTGCTGGCCCAAGTCCCCGCGGAAGGCGCGGAAGTGCCCCGGGGAACCAGGGTCATTCTCTACACCGACCCCTTGGCCGTCCTGGAAGAAGGGCTGATCGCTCCCTTAACGGCCGAGGCCAATTGGCCTTCCATCCTGCCACAACTTCCCTAGACCGAGAGAATGCAAGTATGTTATGCTGGCATTAGAACCTGCTCCTCATTTGCATTGAGCAAAGGATGTGGAATGATGAAAGACTATGGTCGGGCAGCGGTGGTCCTGGGGATATCCATGGTGCTGGCCTCATTAGTATTTGGTCTTTTCTTTTTTGTCTCCCGCAGGCCCCAGCAAACCATCAACGTGGTGGGGATTGCATCGAAGCAGTATGAGTCGGATACGGTGAAATGGTCCCTGACCTTGACGGAGATCACTGGGCTGGAGGACCTGGCCGAAGGCAGGAGGCGGCTTTATAACTCCCTCCAGGAGCTCCTCAGCTTCCTCCATGAGCGGGGAGTAAAGCCCGAACAGATTAATATCATACCGCCCGTTGTGTATGAACGGTACGGGAGCAGCGGGGTGGAGGGGTACCGGTTGGAACAGGAGCTTTATGTGATCTCCGAGGATGTAGAGACAATCGAAGATCTAGCTCTAAACGTAATCCCCTTCCTCGATGAGGGCATCAACATCTACCGGACCCAGCTGGAGTTTTTCTACTCTAACCTGGACGAGCTGAAGAAGGACATGGTGGCCGCCGCGGTGGCCAATGCCCGGGAGCGGGCCCTGGAGATGCTTAAAGGCAGCGACATGCGCCTGGGCAAACTCCAGACACTGCGCCAAGGCGTCTTTCAGATCACCCAGCCCCATTCCACGGAAGTGTCCAGCAGCGGGATTCACGACACCTCAACGAAGAAGAAGCAAATAAGCGTCACTGCCCACGCAACATTCGCCATCAAGTAGGACGACTGGGGGCAAGGTCCACGACCTTGCCCCTCCTTTTTCTATCTTTCGATAGAAGCTCGGGTAGGCAGGAATTAAAGTTGGAAAAGCGAACCAGATCACTAACCAAATACCTACTCCGAGTCGCAAGTGCCTAAAGCGGAATGCCATGGCAGGCGGCCGTTAGGGTTCGGAGAGAAATCCCTGAGCCTCCCTTCTTGGAAAGGAGTAACGAGCTGCACCTAGTTCCCAAAGGGGGGCTGGGTGTTTTTCTCGCTTGGCCGGAGGGGTGAGGACAAGCGGAGGTGACCGAAGTGAAAAGACAACACAAATTCCTCATCAGCCTATGTTTAGTGTTAGTAATCGCGAGCACTGCTTGGGCCAGCTTCTTCAGCAGGAAGGTAACCGTTGAAGTTGTTGATCTGGCGGGGAACAGTCGACAAGTGGATCTAAACGCCTTGCCCGCGGTGTCGGAAGCTGGGGGCTTTAAGAAAACCACCGGCACCATCGTCGGTCCTGCCACCTTCACCGGGCCCCGGCTCTCCGATGTCATCGGCGGGGCTGAGTTCGGACCTGACTGCGCCTTGGAGGTCACGGCCAGCGATGGCTACACCATGACCCTTAGCTACGAGCAGGTCCAGGGCAACGTAATGACCTACGATCGGGACGGACAAGCCTTGAAGATCGGCGTGCCAAACGTGTTAGTCGCCCTCAAGAGCTCCGACCCCAAACTGAACGAGGGCTTCCCCCGGATAATCTTCACCGGGCCGGATGCCCCCCTCACCGACGGCCATTTTTGGGTGAAGGACGTGGCTAGGCTCCGGGTTGTTCCCGCCGTCTCCGGGTGGGAGATCAAGCTGGAAGGCCTGGAAGAAGCCGTCATGGATCGGTCCACTTTTGAAAGCACCGCCACCTGTCCCGTCACACCCCATCCGGGCCGCAAGTGGGAGACGGAGGCCAAAGATGGGAGCACCGAAGTCTACGAAGGAATAGGCCTTTGGGTCCTCGTCTCCATGGTCGATGGGGGCGATGCTCCGGAAGGCCATTACCGGTTCAATCGGGAGCTGGCAGATGCAGGCTACAAAGTGCAGGTATTCGCTGAGGACGGGCACGTTGCCGAGTTTTCCTCCCAGGAGGTGGCCTACAACAACGACATTTTCCTCGCTTACCTGAAAAACGGCAAGCCCCTAGACGAAGATGAAGGGCCCGTCAAGCTCGTTGGACCGGGGTTGCCCTCCAAGAAGCACAGCGTCAAGCAAGTTGCCCTGATCCGCCTGGTTGAGCTGCCCGAGTAGCCAAAGGAAGGGAGGGTGCCAATTGAAGGAGCGAAAAGAGACCATTTTAGTAATCCTACTGCTTTGTGTGACCATCGCTGCGCCCTCCCAGGCAAACATCGAAGTTGAGGGGGCAAAGGTCCACTACGGGACTGCCGATGAAGTGGTCCTGTGGGCCTACAGCCCAACGGTATCCTTCAAATGGACTGGGGGGGACGCCAGGTTCATCTTGGGGAATGTGGCCCCCGCGCGGCTTGCCGTCGAGCCGGAGTTGGACTATGAGGTTATCTCCCCCACGACCATCGCTTGGCGGGCGAAGGGTCCCCAGGAGCTATCTATCCGCACCCTAACGCCGGAGTTGACCTTCGCCGTGGTCGGCGACAGCCAAGGACGAAATCAGGTCCTGAGCCTCCTCATCGAGGAGATCAACGCGGTCGGGGCCGATTTTTTGATCCACCTTGGCGACATGACCCCAGCTGGCGGGGACGATGAGTATTGGGCCTTTCTCGAGACTATGGCGAAGCTCCAGTGCCCCTACTATCCCGTCCTGGGCAACCACGATGTCAAGTTTCACGGCCGGGAGATCTTCCAGGAGATCTACGGCCCTTTGCATCACTGCTTCGACCAGGGAGAGTGGCGGTTCATCTTCCTGGACAGTTCAAGCCACGGCCTGGATGAGGATCAGCTAGAGTGGCTTGCGGAAGCTATCAAGGACCGCCCCAGCCTCATCTTCACCCATGTCCCCCATGAGGACCCGAGGGGGGAGGATCACGGCTTTCTCGATGGGGCCGCCGCCGGGGCCTTTGCCTCTTTGTTGCGGGAAGGCCAGGTAGCGGCGGTTTTCACGGGCCATGTCCACATGTTCCACCAGCAGACGAGGGAAGGGATTACCTTCGTCACTAGCGGCGGCGGAGGTGCGCCGTTAGTTGCCCCTCCCGAGGAGGGAGGATATCATCACTTCCTCTTGGTGGAGCCTGACCGGGGGATGAAGATCACCCCTTATGCCATTGACCTTCCCCCTTACACTTGGGAAGTAGTCGTCGCCGGCAAGGAGGGGGAGATTCTCTTTTGCCCCGAGGAGCTGGCGGGCTGGCCGATCCTCGAGGGTGAGAGCGCTTACGAAAACCGCTTTGGCAACATCACCGGACGGGGCTGCTACCGGGGCGTGCTGGTGAGGGAGCTCCTCGACCGCCTTGGCGGCATGGAACCGGAGGATGTCCTGGTGGTCCACGCCGATGATGGTTATGCCCAGGAGTTTGCCTACGCCAACGTTTATCCCGGGCACCTAGGCTGGGAGGAGATCCAAGGGGAGATGATCCTCGCCTTTGCCTATGAGGGCTTAGAGCCTCCCGATTGGCAAGAAGGATGCCGGATCGCCTTCCTGCCGCCTGATGGCATTTACCACAACGACGACTGTGCCAGCACCTCGGTCCCCGGTCAGGGCTGGCACCTGGATCCTTCGGCGGGGGCTAGATGGGTCAAGAACGTGGTTCGGCTGGAGGTGGTTTCCAAATGAAGGGTTTTGCCAATCGGGATTTGCTCGTGATCGCCATCCTGAGCGGCATCGGCGGGGTCATGAGCACCTACATCGGGTATCTGGGCAACTTGCTCAACAATCTCCTGGGGGTCCCCTTCGGAGCCGGTCAGTTTGTCGCGGGGCTCCACGTTTTTTGGCTGGCCCTGGGGGCAGGACTCGTTGGCAGGCCTGGCGCGGCCTCCCTGACTGGACTCCTGAAAGGGACGGTAGAGCTTCTCACCGGCAGCACCCATGGGGCAGCCATCGTCCTGGTGTCCCTAGTCCAGGGAATCGTCCTCGATGTGGTCCTTTACCTGGCGGGGCATGGGAGCTTTGGCTACGCCCTTGGCGGAGGCATGGCGGCAGCTTCCAATGTGATCGTCTTCCAAATCCTGTACTTTTCCGGAGCCCCCTGGGGGTATCTCCTCTTCATCAGCGTCCTGGCTCTCATCTCCGGGGTGCTTTTCGCCGGCTCCTTCGCCCGGGGGGTGCTCGATCTCATCCGGGTAGTCCAGCCGACAAGGCTTTCCACCCGCAGGGCGCCGCGCAGACGGAGCCTGGTCTTAACTTCGGTCCTCCTGGTCCTTTTCAGCGCGGGCGCCTTGTATTACTTCTCCCAGGTCTACCAGCCCCCGTGGAAGGGACCTGAGTGCCGGGTGGAAGGTGCGGTGGACAACCCCATCAGCTTTCAACTGTCTAGGTTCGCTTCCCAGGAGACGACTATCACCGCCGAGCTCAAAGGGCAGGTGACTTACGTTGCCCCTCAGGAGTACACTGGGGTGCCCATCAAGGCCGTCCTGGCCGAGGCCCGGCCGCGGGCAGGGGCTGAGACCCTCCGGGTAGTGGCCGCCGACGGCTACGAGGTTGGCTTCCCCCTAGCCGATGTGCTTCTTGACGATGAGATGATCCTCATCGAGGAGGATGACTCCCTGCGGCTGGTCGCGGCCAAGTACGCGGGGGGCTACTGGGTCCGGCAGGTCAGCAGGCTGGTGATCGAGTAGCCTTGGAGCCCATCATCCGCATTGAGCAGTTGACTTTCACCTATGAGGGGGCCCGCCGACCGGCTCTCAAAGAAGTGGACCTTGCCATCTGGCCGGGGGAGTTCGTCTTGCTGACGGGCCCTAGCGGGTGCGGCAAGTCCACCTTGGCCCTTTGCCTAAACGGGGTGATTCCCAGGGACTATCCCGGCTCCATGGAAGGGAAGGTCCTCATCGGGGGGAGGGAGACTACTTCCTTTGCTCCCGGAGAGCTTGCCGGCATCGTCGGCCTGGTCCAGCAGGATCCCGACTCCCAGCTTTGCACCCTCAAGGTTGTCGATGAGGTGGCCTTCGGCCCTGAGAACCTTTGCCTGAGCCCCGGGGAGATCGACCGGCGGGTCCGCTGGGCCCTCGACGCCGTTGGGGCATTGCACCTTTGGGACCGGGAAGTCTATACCCTTTCAGGCGGGGAGAAGCAGCGGGTGGCTATAGCCTCTGTGCTCGCCATGCAGCCCCAGGTGCTGATCCTCGATGAGCCCACGGCCAACCTCGATCCCCGGGGGGCCTGGGAAGTCATTGATGTCATCGACAAGCTGCGGCGGGAAGAGCAAACGACCATCATCGTCATCGAACACCGCCTGCAGCGGCTCCTTCCCCTTGCCGACCGGCTCTTGGTGATGGAGGACGGCACCCTGGGGGAAGGTCCTCCCGAAAGGCCTCGGGCAGCATATCCTGCCAAGCCCCCCGCATCCATCACCAAGGAGCCCCTCTTGCAAGTTGAAAATCTCACCGTCGACTGGGAAGGACGGCGCCTCCTGGAGGATGTCTCCTTCAAAGCTCACCGGGGAGAGATCATCGCCATCATGGGCGACAACGGGAGCGGCAAAACCTCGCTCCTCATGTCTCTCCTCGGCCTCATCCCGCCCCGGGAAGGGAAGATCACCTTCGCGGGGGAAGACATAACCTCCCTCAAGGCCCATGTCCGGGCCCGCTGCATGGGATTGGCCCTGCAAAATCCCAACCACCAGCTCTTCGCCCGCACCAACTTAGAAGAGGCGGCCCTTCCTTCCCGCAGTCTCCGGCCCGGGGGAGCCGATGAAGGGGAGATCCGCCGTCTCTTAGGCGAGTTTGCCCTGCCTCCGGAAAGGCTCCCCTTTACCTTGAGCCTAGGTGAGAAGAAGCGCTTGATCCTGGTCTCCCTCCTCGCCTACCGTCCCCCGCTCCTGCTCCTCGATGAACCTTTGGTGGGCCAAGATGATGACCGGATCGGGGAGCTCCTGGCCATTCTCTATGGACACGCGGCCGCGGGAGGGGCAGTGCTGTTGGTCTGCCACGAAGTGGCCCTGGTGAGCAGGTTCGACCGGATTCTCTTCCTGGAGGAAGGGCGGTTAGTAATCGATGCGCCGCCCGCGAGGGCCTGGGAGAAGCTGTGCGCGCTGGGCAGGCGGGAATATCTGGAGGGGTGGTCATGGGACGATTAGGCTATGTTCCCGGGGGCAGCCTCCTGCACCGCCTCCACCCGGTCTGCAAGCTGCTCCTCCTCATCATCTACACGGGGGTAGTCTGGACCAACGCCCGCCTGTCCTACGGGGCGGGGCTCTTTGGCATCCTGGTCATCAGTCACTGGGCTGCTGGACTTGGCTTCATGGGCCGGTCCCGGCGGATCATCTCCTTCAGCATCATGATCTTCCTGGTCCAGACCATCTTTGTCCGGCAAGGCGTTCCCCTTTGGGAGTTTAGTCTGGGCAGGGTGACGTTGGCCTTCTGGTCGGGGGGATTGGCTGCGGGGGCAGCTTCGGTCCTTCGCTTTTTGAATACTATCGGCTCCAGCTACCTTTTCATAGCCACCACTGACCCGAATCTGCTGGCCGTGGCTTTGATGCAGGCCGGCCTTCCCTACCGGCAGGGCTTCATGCTGATTACCGCCCTGCGCTTCGTTCCCTTGTTTCAGTATGAGCTGATCCAGATCCGGCGGGCCCAGATGGCCAAAGGGATTGACCTGGAAGGACTTCGGCCCCGCCAGCTGGCGGCGGCCGTCAGGCATCTCCTCATCCCCCTGGTCCTCTCCGCCCTCGGCAAAGTGGACTCCCTGGCCATCTCCATGGAGGGGCGGGCCTTCGGTCTTCACCCGCAGCGCACCTACCGGGTCCAATGTCCCGTCTCCACTGCCGATTGGCTGACCCTGCTTCTGTTTCCCCTGCTCCTTTACGGCTTAGGACGGATCCTCGGCTAGAGCATCCAGGCCCACCTTCTCCACCAGGCGGGCTTTAGTCAGGAGGGAGGGCTCTCCCCGCCGGCGGGCCGTTTCCCGCAAAGCCCAGGCTAGGGCATCTTCCACCCCCTCCAGGGGGGCAAGCCTTTGGTAGTGGTCCACGAGGAGGCGGGACAGACCCATCTTCTCCCGGGTGAAGGTGGGATCGGTAGTCAAGATGGAGCAGATAATCTCCCCGATGTCTTCCGCGGGCCTCCCGGGTCTGCTCTCCTCAAAATCCACGCCCCAGATGGTCCCCTCCTGCCAGATGAAGTTGCGGAGGATCGAGTCCCCCTTGAGGAGCACCTTTCCCTGGGTGGTGAAGGCGAGGTGAAAAGCCGCGTACCACTCCGCGAGCTTCAAGGCGGCCGCGGGGGAAGGGCGCTTACTGATGAGGTCGCAAAGGTTCTCCCCGGGGATGTATGCCATCAGGATGGCCCGCCCCGGCCAAAGATCAAGGGGCTTTGGCACCTGGAGGCCCTGTCTATGGGCCTTCGTCAGGATGGAAAACTCCCGGTCGGCCCCCTCCTGGCGGTGCCATTTCAAGATGTAAAGGGAATCCCCCCGCCGGGCTTTGTAGACTAGGTTCTTCTTGCTTGTCAGGCGACCTTCCAAGGAAAGTCCCCACTTGCGGCAAAGGATGGCTAGGCTGTCCATGGCTCATCCCTTCGCCGCCGCTGGCCCTATCTCCTCGGGGATTGCCCGGGGGGAAACGGGGGAAATTAAGGATACGATAAACTGGGAGGGATGTCTGTGGAGATCAGCGGGCGGAATAAGCTGCCGGGCACCGTGAGGGAGATCGAACGGGGCGGTCCCGCGGCCAAGGTGGTCTTGGATGTTGAGGGGGGAAGGGTGGTGGCCCTCGTCACAGCGGAGGCCGTCGATGAGCTGGGACTCAAGGAGGGCGACCGGGCCACAGCCTTGATCAAGGCAACTTCGGTGATGTTGATCAAATAGGGGCAACTTCCCCGAAAGGATAGCATATGGGTAGTAGTGTAGGCGGGCGTAGCCTAAGTAAGGCGTCCGGCCCAACCGGAAGATGGGGGTGCAAATCCCTCCGCCCGCTCCATCCCCCTTTGGGGGGATTTTCTTTGTTGGGGGCGAGGAAAATATAAATATAAGTTGTTGGGAGATTTGCCCTTGCCCTCCGCGCAACTTGTGGTATAATATAACTTGCGAAGGTCAAGAAAGGTCAAAGTCAGAGAAGGTCAGAGAAGGGGCAGATGGAGTGGCTAGTCTTGCCGACAACATTGAACGCTATCTGAAGTCTTTGCTGGATCAAGCCCGGGAAGGGATGATTGAAATCAGGCGAGCAGAGATTGCCCAGGAGTTCGATTGCGTCCCTTCCCAGATCAACTATGTGCTCGCAACTCGATTCACTCCCGAACAGGGCTATGTGGTGGAAAGCCGACGGGGCGGCGGAGGCTACATCCGCATCTTGCGCCTGAGCTGGGGCAGTCCGCCGGGTTTGCTGCAGCAAATTTGCTGCTCCATCGGCAGTGACATCAGCCAGGAGGATGCGGAGGCCCTGCTCAGCCGGCTGGCGGAGATCGGCGCCCTGAGCCGCCGTCAGGAAGCGATGCTGCGGGCGTCATTGCGCATGGAGACCAGCATGCTTGACCCGCCGTGGGACGGGATCATGCGGGCTTCACTCCTGAAGGCGATGCTGATGGTTCTGTTCGAGGAGAACTGAAAGGGGTAAGGACAAGTGCTCTGTGATGAATGTCGTCAGCGCCCGGCGGTCGTCCACATTACCAAAATAGTAAACAATGTGCGCAGTGAAGTCCACTTGTGTGAAAAGTGCGCCCAGGGGCGGGAGGAGTTCGCGGAAGCGAGCTTTGGCTTTCCCAAGCTCATCGCCAGCCTCTTTGATTGGGGGCCCGCGGTGCCCGGAGTGCGCCGGGATGTCCAGTGCGAAAGCTGCGGCCTCACCCAGCAGGATTTTCGCCGCCTAGGTCAGCTAGGCTGCCCGGCTTGTTATGAAGGCTTTGCTCCCCAGCTGGAGCCCCTGCTGCGCCGGCTCCACGGCGGCGCAAGGCACAGGGGGAAGGTCCCCGGCCCCGAGGGCAAGGGGATCAAGATCCGGCGGGAGCTGGAGAGTCTGCGTCGGCAGCTGCAGGAGGCCATCGGCAGGGAAGAATACGAGTTGGCTGCCAAATTGAGGGACGAAATCCGCGATTTGGAAGGTCAATTAGGGTAAGGAGGCGGGGGAATGTCCTTTCGAACGATTATCAACAGGGATGGCAGCCAGTGGATGAAAGGGGCCGGCCCGGAGCAGGATGTGGTCATCGGCAGCCGGATCCGGCTGGCCCGGAACATCAGGGGGATCCCCTTCCCCGGGGCTGCCTCCCATGAAGACCGGGCCAAGGTGCTGGAGATGGTCAAAGGGGCCACCGCCCTGGCCAAGAACTTGGGGCAGATCGAATTCGTCCGCCTAGAAGAGGTATCCCCCCTGGACCGGCGGCTCCTGGTGGAGCGGCATCTCATCAGTCCCCAACTGGCCGCCCAGGAGAAGGACAGGGCGGTGATTCTCCGGGATGATGAGGCCGTCAGCATCATGGTCAACGAAGAGGATCACATCCGCATCCAGGTCCTCTTTCCGGGGATGCAGCTGATGGACGCCTGGGAGATGTGCAGCCGCCTCGATGACCTCTACAGCGAACAACTGGACTTTGCCTTTTCCCCGGACTTGGGCTACCTGACCGCCTGCCCAACCAATCTGGGGACGGGACTGCGGGCTTCGGTCATGCTCCATCTGCCGGGGATGACCATCACCGACCAAATCCGGCGGATGCTGACGGCCATGGGGTCCTTCGGCCTGGTGGTCCGGGGCCTTTACGGCGAAGGGACGGAAGTGGTGGGCAACATCTATCAGCTTTCCAATCAAGTGACCTTAGGTCCATCGGAGGAAGAAATCATCAGTCATTTGGAAAACATAACAAGGCAGATAATTGCCCAGGAAAGGGAGGCGCGGGAGGCTCTCCGCCAACGGGGAGATATCGAAGATAGGTTGTATCGGTCTTACGGAATTCTGGCCCATGCCCGCTCCATCAGCTCCCATGAGGCGATGGAGCTGCTATCCGACGTGCGGCTGGGCATCGACATGGGGTTATTCAAGGGCCTCGCCCCCACGATCCTGCAAGAACTGTTGGTCCTCATCCGGCCCGCCCATCTGCAGAAGATGGTGGGGCGGAAGATGGATGCCGGGGAGCGGGATCGGCAGCGGGCGGCCCTGATTAGAGAAAGAATAAGGACTTTGCATGATTGAATTAGGAGGTGGAAACCATGTTTGGTCGATTTACGGAAAGAGCCCAACGGGTGATCGTCCTGGCCCAAGAAGAGGCTAGGCAGCTTGGGCATAACGTAGTTGGTACAGAACACATCCTCCTGGGCCTCATCGCGGAAGGCGAGGGGGTGGCGGCCCGGGCCCTGCAGGGAGTGGGGGTCAGTTTAGAGAAAGTTCGCCGGGAAGTTGAACGGGTCATCGGCCGGGGGGATGCCGCCCCTAGCGCCCAGATTGGTTTTACCCCCAGGGCGAAGCGGGTCTTGGAGCTCTCCTTTGAAGAGGCCCGGCAGCTCGGCCACACCTACATCGGCACCGAGCACATCCTCCTCGGCCTTGTCCGGGAGGGGGAGGGGGTTGCCGCCCAGGTCTTGCGCAACCTCGGCGTGGACCTGGAGAAGGCCCGCCGGGAGGTGACCGGCCTCCTTGGCGGCGGACAAGGCCCTGGCGGCAAAGCGGCCCGCAAGCGGACGCCAACCCAGACCCTCGATCAGTTCGGCCGGGACCTTACGGAGCTAGCCCGGGAAGGTAAGCTTGACCCGGTGATCGGCCGGGAAAAGGAGATTCAGCGGGTAATCCAGGTCCTCAGCCGCCGGACCAAGAACAACCCCTGCCTCATCGGTGAGCCGGGGGTGGGGAAGACGGCCATCGCCGAAGGATTGGCCCGCAAGATCGTCACCGGCGATGTGCCGGAGCCGTTGATGAACAAGCGGGTGGTCACCTTGGACCTGGCCGCGTTGGTTGCCGGCTCCAAGTTCCGGGGCGAATTCGAAGAGCGCTTGAAGAAGGTCATGGAAGAAGTCAGGGCTTCCGGGGACGTCATTTTGTTCATCGATGAGATGCATACCATCATCGGCGCCGGCGCTGCCGAGGGAGCCATCGATGCTTCCAACATCCTCAAGCCCGCCTTGGCCCGGGGCGAGCTCCAGGCCATCGGGGCCACTACTTTGGATGAATACCGCCGGTATGTGGAAAAGGATGCCGCCCTTGAGCGCAGGTTCCAGCCCATCATGGTGGAGGAGCCTTCCGTGGAGGAGACCATCGCCATCCTGGAAGGGCTGCGGGACCGCTATGAGGCCCACCATCGGGTGAAGATCACCGATGAGGCCCTCCGCAGTGCGGCCATCTTGTCCTCCCGTTATGTGAGCGACCGGTTCCTCCCCGACAAGGCCATCGACCTCATCGATGAGGCAGCCTCCATGGTGCGCCTGCAGAGCCTAGTTGCGCCGCCGGAGCTGAAGGAGCTGGAGGAGCGGATCGCCGAGGCTCGGATCGAAAAGGAGTCGGCCATCAAGAACGAAGAGTTCGAGAAGGCGGCCGCCTTGCGGGATAAGGAGCAAAAACTCCAGGATGAGCTGGAGAAGCTGCGCACCGAGTGGAAGAACAACCGCGAGCAAAACAGCGGTGAAGTCACCGAGGAAGACATCGCCAACGTAGTGTCGAGCTGGACGGGGATCCCCGTTGCCAAGCTCACCCAGGAAGAGACGGAGAAGCTCCTTAATCTCGAGGAGCACCTGCACCAGCGGGTCATCGCCCAGGATGAAGCCATCGAGGCCATCAGCAAGGCCATCCGGCGGGCCTACGCCGGTTTGAAGGACCCGAAGCGCCCCGTTGGCTCCTTCATCTTCCTTGGCCCGACGGGGGTTGGGAAGACGGAGCTGGCCCGAGCCTTGGCCGAGAGCCTCTTTGGCGATGAAGACGCGATGGTGCGGCTGGACATGTCCGAATACATGGAGCGGCATACCGTCTCCCGGCTCGTTGGCGCCCCTCCCGGCTATGTGGGCTACGATGAAGGGGGCCAGCTGACGGAGCGGGTCAGGCGCCGACCCTACTCGGTGGTCTTGTTCGATGAGATCGAGAAGGCCCATCCCGAGGTGTTCAACGTCCTGCTCCAGGTCTTGGAGGATGGACGGCTGACGGATGCCAAGGGAAGGACCGTGGACTTTCGCAACACAGTCCTGATCATGACCTCCAACGTGGGGGCCCACGCCATCCATCGGGACGGCTCCATCGGGTTTGTCGTTGAGCGGGACGAGGCGGAAGAGCACGACAAGATGAAAAAGAAGGTCCTCGATGAACTGCGGCGCACCTTCCGGCCCGAGTTCCTCAACAGGGTGGATGAAGTCATTGTCTTCCATTCCCTGAATAAGGAGCACATCGCTGAGATCATCGAAATCATGCTCAAGGACCTGCGGCAGCAGCTGACCGAGCAAGAGGTGTCCATCGAAGTCACCGACGCGGCCAAGGAGCTGCTGGTGGAGGAAGGGTATGACCGGGACTTCGGCGCCAGGCCCTTGCGGCGGGCGATCCAACGGCTGGTGGAAAACCCCTTGGCCGATGAGATCCTCAAGGGCACCTTCAGTCCCGGGGATGTGGTGGTGGTGGATGCCGACGGCCGTCGGATAACGTTCCGGAGAAAGGAAGCCGCGGCGGAAGTGATCCAGCAATAGCTTGCCGAAGGGGCCCGTCGGGGAAGCTGACGGGCCTCTTCTTACCTCATTGGCAAGACTGTTTGGAAGTGTTATAATAACAAAGAGAACTATTCTGGAGTATTTGGGAGCCGGTTTAATGTCTAGGCCGAAAACGGTGTACGTTTGCCGGGATTGTGGTTACAAGGCGTCGAGATGGATGGGGCGCTGCCCGGGCTGCGACGAATGGAATTCTCTAGAAGAGCAACGGGACGTCCACGGGAAGGCCCAAAGCTGGGCAGTCCAGCCAAACGCCGCCCAGGCCATTACCGCGATTGAGGCCGCGGCTACGCGACGTGCATCGACCGGGGTAGACGAATTCGACCGGGTACTTGGCGGGGGTGTGGTGCCAGGGTCCCTAGTCCTAGTCGGCGGGGATCCGGGGGTGGGCAAGTCTACTTTGCTATTGCAGGTCAGCCACCAGTGGGCTGCGCAGTTTGGGACTGTTTTGTACATATCTGGCGAAGAGTCCCCCCAACAACTTAAGCTGCGGGCTGAAAGACTAAATGCCCTTCATCCCCGATTGCTAATTCTCTCTGAAACGGACATGGGACAGATCCTAGCCCAAATCCGCCAGAACCTCCCTCAGTTTGTAGTGGTCGATTCCATCCAGACGGTTTTTAGCGCTGAGTTGGCTTCCGCCCCCGGGAGCGTCTCCCAAGTGAGGGACGCCGCGGCCTCTTTCTTGGCTTTGGCCAAGAGCACGGGGACTTCCATCGTCTTGGTGGGTCATGTGACCAAGGCGGGAGCCCTCGCAGGTCCCCGGGTTTTGGAGCATATGGTCGATGTCGTCTGCTACTTTGAAGGGGACCCTAATACCCAGCTGCGGATCCTCCGGGCGGTCAAGAACCGCTTCGGTTCAACAAATGAAGTAGGCATTTTTCAGATGGGGCAGGGGGGATTGGCGGGCATCCCCGATCCTTCTTCGGTCTTCCTCGCCGGTCGGCCGCGGCTGGTCCCCGGTTCCGTGGTGTTTCCCAGCTGCGAGGGCAGCCGCATCCTCCTGGTGGAACTCCAGGCCCTGGTGACCCCGGCGCCCTTTGGCGGACCGCCCAGGAGGCTCGCCTCCGGCATCGACTACAACCGCATGTGCATGCTGCTGGCGGTGCTGGAAAAACGCCGGGGATTGGGCCTCCATTCCCACGATGTCTACTGCAACGTCGCGGGGGGCCTTAGGATTGCCGAGCCGGCCGCGGATTTGGGAATTGCCCTGGCGGTGGCATCGAGCTTTCGCAACCAGGCGCCCGTCGAAGGACTAGTCGCCTTTGGCGAGGTGGGCCTGGCCGGGGAAGTGCGGGGGATCGCCAGGGTCGAGGCCAGGATCAAAGAAGGGATCCGGCTCGGGTTTAACCGCTTTTTACTGCCTCGGACAGAATCACAAGACCTGAAGAAGCTTGCTGGGGAGGGCATTTCATTGCTGGAGGCGGCCTCTTTGGAAGAGGCCCTCGAGTTGGCGCTGCCATGACCTGCCGCTCAAAGGGGAGGAGGGGACCAGGTGAAGGAGGAGAAAATCACTGAGGAAAAGTTCCTGCAGAATCTGCGCATCCTAGCTCCAGGGACGCCCCTGTATGAAGGACTGGAAAACATTCTGCGGGCCCGGACTGGAGCATTGATCGTCATCGGCGACAGCGAGGAAGTATTGAGCTTAGTCAATGGCGGTTTTCGCATTGATGCTGCCTTCCATCCCTCTTCTTTGTATGAGCTGGCTAAGATGGATGGCGCCATCATCCTCTCACGGGATATCAAGACTATCCTCTACGCCAACACCCAACTGACGCCCGATCCGATGATCCCGTCCTTTGAGACGGGCTCGCGCCACCGGACGGCCGAAAGGGTCGCCCGGCAAACGGGCGCGATGGTGATTGCCATCTCCCAGCGCCGCAATGTGATCACTGTTTATCAGGCCAACGTCAAGTACATCCTCAGGGATGTAAGCGTCATCCTGGCCAAGGCCAACCAGGCCCTCCAGACTTTGGAGAAATACAAGAGCGTCATGGAGCAAGCCTTGATCAATCTCAGCGCCCTGGAGTTTGAAGATTTGGTGACCCTCTCCGATGTGGTCACCGTCGTCCAGCGGGCCCAGATGGTGGCCAGGATCGATGCGGAGATCGAGCGCTACATCTGGGAGCTGGGCAGTGAAGGCCGCTTGGTGAGCATGCAGCTGGAAGAGCTGATGGTCAATCTGGAAGATGAAGGTCGGCTGGTCATCAAAGACTACCAAGCGGAGGGCAATAACCGTCCGGTGCAGGAGATCTGGGATGAAATGTCCCGCTGGTCCGCGGAGGAGCTCCTCGATCAAAGCTCCATCTGCCGGGCGTTAGGCTACGGCGGCGGCGCAGCCAGCCCGGAAAACTCCGTGACCCCCAGGGGCTACCGGATCTTAAACAAAATCCCCCGGGTGCCCATGGCGGTCATCGACAACTTGGTCCAACAGTTCAAGACATTGCCTGAGGTCCTCCAAGCCTCTATCGAGGAGCTCGACGATGTGGAAGGGATTGGCGAGGTGCGCGCGCGGGCTATCAAAGAGGGCCTGCAGCGCCTGCGGGAGCAGGTCCTCCTTGATCGTCACATTTAAGCTAAGTAAAAGGGACCCAACGTCTCGATGCGATCCATTTGCTTCTGCATGACAGTGGAAAGATCCAGTTCGAGGAGGTTGCAGAGGGCTGTCAGATAGAATAGGGCATGACCGATCTCGGTTTCGACTACATCCCGGCAAGTCTCACACAGCTCGCCCCGAAGGTGGGTGTCCATAATTGCCTGCAGGTCGGAGAATACCACATTAGGCGGGATTTGGGGCTTGCTGGCTTTAGCTTCGAGACACCCGCACAAGGTGATGGCTTTGGCGACGGCTCGCTGGGTGCGAGCAGTCGACTCTTGCAGCTTGGAGAGGACATCTAAGAAACTGCGATGGCGGATCAAGTACTGGGCGACAGTCTCCTGAAACTCATGACATATAATAGCGTCTTGGCTACCCATAAAAGGCGACATCTCCTTTTGGGAAAGCTTGATCGCAAGTCTATTATAGGCAGGCGAAAATGGCTTTGTCAAGGACGTGTAAGGGCTCTAGGGCCAATGGAATTGACACCTTTTCCGCCGGGTGCTAGAATATAGTTGGGGCGCTGTATCTTTTGTTTACGCAAGTAACATTGGTAAAACGGCGCATAATTCAGATAAATGAGTTGTCAGGAGGGTTATACGTGTCTTTTGTGGTAGGTGACAAGGTCGTTTACCCGATGCACGGGGCCGGCATCATCGAGGCCATCGAAGAAAAGGAGGTGCTGGGTGAACGGGATAAATACTATATCATGCACCTGCCCATCGGCGATATGCGGATCATGCTGCCGATGCAAAGCGTCCAGGAAATCGGATTGCGGCAGGTGGCTGACAAGGAAGACATCGCGAAGGTAATGGAAATTCTCCAAGGGGAAAAATCAAAAATGTCCCCCAATTGGAACCGCCGCTATCGGGCCAATTTGGAGAAGATCAGGTCGGGAGACATCTTTGAGGTGGCGGAAGTAGTGCGGAACCTAGCCATCAGGGACCGGGAAAAGGGGCTGTCCACCGGCGAACGGAAGATGCTCGACAGCTCGAAGCAGATTTTGATCAGCGAGCTGGCGCTCGCCCAGGATTCCACTCCAGAAGAAGTCGAGGCGATGATTGACCGCGCTCTCGGGATGGAAGAAGAGGCCTGACCGACTGCCATATTTTATGTATAAGAACGCAGTTAACCGCCAAAACTATGAAAGCAAGGGATCCTGGACAGATGGAGCTGGAATTTGCCAGTAGAGGAGGTGAAGCTGCGTGGTCTACGAGAAAATCGGTCGCTTGATGACGACGCTCATTGGGGCAACCGCGGGATACCAGGTCCTATCCTACAGCCTGGAGAGCCTTTGGGTGCGGCTGGGGATGGACTTGCCCGTCTCCATGAGCACATGGCTGGGTACTTTGGGGGGCGCACTGGCAGGGCTTCTCGTGGGGCCGATGATCATTCGTTTGTACCAGGCAAGCCTTGGACGCTTGCTGAAAGTCTTGTATCACATCCCGCTGCAGGACATGATCGTGGGAGTGGTCGGGCTCTTGATCGGTTTAGTCATCGGCATCCTCGGCACGATCCCCCTGTCGCGGATTCCCATTATCGGCTATTACGCGCCGCTGATCATTACTTTGACGATGGGGTACGCTGGTGCAGTAGTAGCCAACAAGAAAAAAGAGGAATTATTGCCACTCTTTAAGCTTTCATCTAAAGTCCAGGACCGTTCTAAGTCCGGTCGGCTTTCCCATCGCACCCCTTGCAAGATCCTTGACACCAGCGTGATCATCGACGGACGGATCGCCGACATCTGCAGGTCGGGGTTCATTGAAGGCGTTCTCCTCGTCCCCAACTTTGTCCTCGAGGAGCTGCAGCACATCGCTGACTCCTCCGATATGCTGAAGCGCAATCGGGGCAGGAGGGGCCTTGACATCCTGAACAAGATGCGCAAGGAAAACAACGTGACGATCCAAATCTGGGACGATACGGAACAAGGCGAAGTCGACTCCCGGCTCGTGCGGCTGGCCAAAAAGCTGGGAGCCAAGGTGATCACCAATGATTACAATCTAAACAAAGTGGCTGAGCTCCATGGAGTATCAGTGCTGAACATCAACGAACTGGCCAACGCCATCAAGCCGGTAGTCCTGCCCGGCGAAGAGATGACCGTCACCGTCATCAAAGACGGCAAGGAACAAGGGCAGGGCGTCGGGTATCTCGACGATGGCACTATGATCGTAGTCGATGGCGGCCGCAAGTACATTGGGGAATCCATCGGCGTCTTGGTCACAAGCGTCTTGCAGACGGCCGCGGGCCGCATGATTTTTGCCAAGCCCAAGGCCATGGAACGGGCGCTGTAGCGGAAAGCCTAGTCCAAGAAGGGTTTCGCCTCGTGTTGGCGAAGCCCTTTTTTTAATGCCAGATGATGGGTGGAGGGAAGATGGAGAAAGTAGTTGCCCTGATCCCCGCCGCCGGCCTTGGACGGCGGATGGGGGAGATAAGGGAAATAAACAAGCAGTATCTGCCCCTCGGAGGGCATCCGGCCCTGGCGTTGACCTTGAAGGTCTTCCAGGCAAGCCCCCTGGTCGACCAGGTGGTGCCCATTGTCCGCTCGGAAGAGATCGACTATTGCCGCCGCTGGGTGGTGGAGCGATATGGGCTGGATAAGGCAACTCGGATCGTTGCCGGCGGGCCCACCCGGGGCGATTCGGTAGCGAACGGCCTTGCTGCCATCGCCGGCGAGGAATGGGACCTGATCGTCGTCCACGATGGAGCCAGGCCCCTCCTGACGGAAGAGCTGCTGGGCGATGTGATCGAGGCGGCCAAGGAGGCCGGCGCCGCCGTTGCCGCGGTGCCCGTCAAAGACACCATCAAACGGGTCGACTCCACAGGCTTGGTCCTGGAGACCCTTCCCCGGAATGAGCTTTGGGCGATCCAAACGCCCCAGGCTTTCCGCGCGGAAGTCTTGCGGGAGGCTTATGCCCGGGCCCGGGAGGAAGACTTCCAAGGGACTGATGATGCCTCCCTGGTGGAAAGGCTGGGCCTTCCCGTTGCGGTTGTCCGGGGCTCCTATGCTAACTTGAAACTGACAACACCGGAGGATGTCATCATGGCGCGATCCTTTTTGATTCAGCCCCGGGTCGGGGCAGGTTACGATGTACACCGACTCGTTCCCGGCCGGAAGCTCATCCTAGGGGGCGTGACCATCCCCTATTCCCTAGGGCTCCTCGGCCACTCCGATGCGGACGTCCTCGTCCACGCCATCATGGACGCTCTCTTGGGGGCGGCCGCCCTGGGGGACATCGGGGCCTTGTTCCCCGACACTGACCCCGCCTACCGGGGGGCGAGCAGTCTACTCCTCCTGAAGGAGGTTGGCGAGCTCCTCAGGAAGAAGGGAGCTGCGATCCTGAACATCGATGCGGTAGTCGTGGCCCAAGCGCCAAAGCTTGCTCCCTACATCAACCAGGCCAGGGAGAACATTGCCCAAGCCTTATCTTTGCCCGCAGGCAAGGTGAGCATCAAGGCAACGACGACCGAGGGCCTGGGGGCCATGGGTCGGGGCGAGGGGATCGCCGCCTGGGCCGTGGCTCTCCTGGACGGGGTGGTGGGGGAATGAGGCGCTTAGTCTGGATCTTGGTCTTCCTCCTTGTCCTGGGTTCCCTGGCCAGCGCCCGCCGCGGCCTTTGGGTTGTCCGGGACGCCCTGACGGACAAGGGGCAAATCGATCGGGCCATCGAGGTCGCCCGGGATTTAGGCATTGATTTTCTCCTCCTGCAAGTCAACGGGCGGGGCGAGGCCTACTACGAATCAAAGCTTTTCCCCAAGGCCAAGCTGGCGGAGGATTTCGATCCTTTGGCCTATGCCATTGCCCAAAGCCGCCGGGCGGGCCTTGAAGTCCACGCCTGGGTCAATTTGCTGACCATGGGCTCCTTCGTCTATCGGCCCCAAGATTCCCGCCACGTCCTCAACCAGCACCCCGAGTGGTTCATGGTGGATGCCAAGGGGAAGAACCTTTTGACCTATGAGCGGGGCAACACTTACCTGCCGGCCCCGATGCTGGAGCCGGCCCTGCCTGAGGTGCAGGCCTTCCTGCGGGCCATGGTCCGGGAGCTGGCGGCAAACTATGATGTGGACGGCATCCACCTGGATTACGTCCGCTACCCGACCCGGGATTTTGGCTACAGCAGCCAAAACCGCGCCGCCTTCGCCGAAGAGTGGGGGGTGGACCCTCTGGACTTGGCAGGCCGCCCCGACTACTGGCAACGTCGCCTCGGCGCCGAAGGCTGCGAGCGCGTCCTTGCCGCGTGGGACGATTTCCGGCGGGATAAGGTGACGGAGCTGGTGCGGCAGATCAGGGCCGAAGTCAAAGGATTGCGGCCGCATCTTAAGCTGTCCGCGGCCGTCTACGGCGATCTCAAAGACTCCCGGGAGGAGCGCCTCCAGGACTGGGGCAAGTGGCTAGCTGAAGGTCTCCTGGACTTTGCCGTGCCCATGCTTTACTCAACGAGCACCCTCTTGGTGGACAATCAAGTCCAACAAATACTAAGATCAACGGCCGGCACCCTCTACATCGGCCTTGGCGCCTACGCCCTGGTGGATGAACCTGAGAAGCTGGTTGAGCAGATCCAAAGGGTGAGGACCCGGGGCGCTCCCGGGGTGGTGCTCTTTTCCTTCAACGCCATCGTCGATCATCCGCGGCTGCTGGCTCTCTTGCAGCAGGTTCTAGGGTAAAAACTGGCAGAAACGTTTATTTTCCCTTCTACTGGTCATACTAGGGAAAAAAGCCGGCGAGGAGGAAAAGTATGGGCAAGGGACTAATCCTCTGCCTGTCCATCCTGTTGCTCGCTTCTTGCCTGGCCGAAGGAGCAAGTGTGGGGGTCAGGCAAGGGAGAGACGCGGTTGAGGTATGTGTCAATGATCTGGTTGTCCTCAGGGTGCGCAGGCCCCACGGCGGCTTTTCCCCTTTGGAGAGGGGACGGATCGTGGCCGGCCGCCTGGCGGAGGCTTTGGCCGGGGGCCTCAGTCCCGAACAGATCGCACCGGACATCATCGGCGGGCAGCATGTGGTGGCCATCGGCGGAAAGCTCATCATCACCGTTGATCAGGAGCACGCGCAAATCAACGACTGCCAGCCCTGGGAGCTGGCCTTGATTTGGGCCAACAACTTAAGGCGGGCCCTGGGGGCATCCCCCATCTCCTGGGCCATGCCGGCCATGGCCCTGGGGCAGAACAGCTACATAGGGGTTGCCTCCTGGTATGGGGGGAGGTTCCACGGCCGGCGCACGGCGAGCGGCGAGGTATTCGACCAAAACGAACTGAGCGCCGCCCACCGCAGCTGGCCCTTCGGCCTTAAAGTCCGGGTGACCAACCTTCACAATGGGGAGAGCGTTGTGGTCAAGATCAACGATCGGGGGCCTTACGTTGAGGGCCGTTCCATCGACCTTTCCCGGGCGGCAGCCAGGGCTATTGGTTTGGTTGAGCGGGGGATCGGGCTGGTGAAGATGGAGTGGCTGGGCCGGGATTAATCCCGAGATGAAAGCTGGGGTGAAGCACTTGGGAAAGACTGTTAGGGTGCGCTTTGCACCAAGTCCAACTGGCTATCTGCATATCGGCAATGTCCATACAGCCTTGTTCAACTGGCTGTTCGCCCGCCACTGCGGCGGGCAAGTGGTCCTGCGCATTGAGGATACGGATCGGGCAAGGTCCGAGGCCCACTATGAGGGGGCGATCGTGGAGGATCTGCGCTGGCTGGGCCTCGACTGGGACGAAGGGGTGGATGTTGGCGGACCCTACGGGCCCTACCGGCAGTCGGAGCGGCTGGCCATCTACCGGGATGCGGCCCAAAGGCTGCTCTCGGAGGGCTTCCTTTACGAGTGCTATTGCACCGATGAGGAGCTGGCAGAAGATCGCAAGCGCTACCTCGATCAGGGGCTGATGCCCCGCTACTCAGGTCGGTGTCGGAACCTTTCCGACGAGGAGCGGCGGCGCCTGGCCGCCGAAGGGCGAAAACCGGCCCTCAGGTTCAAGGTCCCCGCGGGGGAGGAGATCGTCCTCCAGGATCTCATCCGGGGGGAGATCAGCTTTGCCACCGACAACATCGGCGATTTCATCGTCCTTCGCTCAAACGGCATGCCGGTTTACAACTTCTCCGTCACCGTCGATGATGCCCTGATGAAGATCACCCATATCATCCGGGGCGATGAGCACATCTCCAACACTCCCCGGCAGATCCTCCTCTACCGGGCTTTAGGGGAGGAGGAGCCCCAATTTGCCCACATCGCCATGCTCCTGGGTCCCGACCGGAGCAAACTGAGCAAGCGCCACGGAGCGGCTTCCATCAGCGATTTTCGCCGGATGGGCTTTTTGCCGGAGGCCCTGGTCAACTACCTGGCCCTCCTCGGCTGGTCATCCCCGACGGGGGAGGAAATCATGCCCCTTGCAGCGATTAAAGCCCAGTTCACCCTAGATCGGGTGGCCAAGAGCCCGGCCACCTTCGACATTGCTAAGCTTCGCTGGATGAACGCCCAGTACATCAACAAGCTGTCGCCAAAGGAGATAGCCGAGCTTGCCCGGGCTTTTCTCCCCGCAGGCAAGGAAGACCTGCCCAAACTAGAGCAGGTCATGGCGGTGCTGCAAGATGAGCTTGAGGTCTTGGGGGATCTTTGGCCCCGGCTGCAGGTGTTCTATGAGCTGCCGGAAAAAGATGCCCAGGCGGCCAAGATCCTAAGCCGCCAGGAAGCGGACGCCATCTTGAGATCCTTCCAAGAGGTTCTCCAGGAAGGCCCGGCGGAGCTCTCGCCTGAAGAGGCCCACGCGCTCCTCCACGAACTGCCCTCTAAACTTAGCCTGGGGACGGGAAAGGTCCTCCGGACCATCCGGGCAGCCCTCACGGGGGCCGCATCGGGCCCTGAACTCATCCATATCATCGCTATCTTAGGCAGGGATGAATGTCTGCGGCGCCTCCGGCAGGCTTAGGGACGGATCCGGCTCCGGCGGGGCCTGTTGGCATACTGATCGATTAGCTCCTGGTAATGGTCGACCAGGCGCTCGGCCATCCGGCGGGAGCTGAAGTCTTGGGCTTTGATCTTAGCCTGTTGGCCAAGCCGGGCCCGCAGGTCCGGATCGGCGAGGATCTGGTTTACCCGGTCGGCGAAGGCTTTAGGGTCCAGGGGCGTGATGTAGCCGTCGAGGCCCGATGTCACCGTGTCATTGTTGGCCGGCGCATCGACGGCGACGACGGGCAGCTCGCCGGCCATGGCTTCCGCCAGGACCAGGCCCTGGGTTTCGGTGACGGAGGGGAAGACGAACACGTCCGCGCCCAGGTAGCAGTTGATCACCTCTTCATGGGGGAGGCTGCCGGTGAAGATCACCTGCCCGGTCAAGTTCCTCTCTCGCACCATCCCTTCCAGTTCGGAGCGGTAGGGTCCATCGCCGACGATGACCAAAACCGCGGGGGACTCGATGAGGGGCAGCACGTCCCACAGGAAGGCGACGTTCTTCTCTTTGCCGAGCCGCCCGACAAACAGCAGGATCCGCTTGTCCTCCGGGATGGGGAAGTTTTTCCGCAGCCAGGTTCCATCGCCGCTTTGGTACTTGCCGATGGGGATCCCGGTGGGGAGGACCGCGGTCGGCCGGGTGAGCTCATAGGTTGTCTTGAGCCATTCCTCCAGGGATGGGGAAGGGGCGATGATCAAGTCACATTTTTCACAGTAAGCATTCAAGAAGCGGATGGTGAATCTTTTGATCACCGGCGTTGCCATCGGTACGTAATGGACGTACTCGGGGTAGAGGGTATGATGGGTGAACACCAGGGGCAGTTGATGGCGTCTTGCCACCCTGGCGGCAAGTTGTCCCATCAAAAAGGGCGAATGGCTGTGGATGATGTCAAGTCCTAATCGCCGCACCAGCTGGTTGGTCCGGGGCGACAAGGGCACCGGCAGCACAAAACCGGGGTAGGTGGGGGCCGGTATGGAAAAATAACGGAAGACCGGCACTTTCCTCCCCGGTGATGGATTTTTCAGCGAGCGGTTGTAGGCCGGAGCAAAAACGTAGATCTGGTGGCCTAGATCCAGCAGTTCGGCGGTAAAAGTATTGATCGAACGCACAACACCGCTGATGTAAGGTTCATAACTATCCGTGAAGATGCCAATGCGCATGTGCGCGCTCTCCTATTCTCTATCAGAAATTGGTTGACTATATCTTCTCAGCTTCCCCTGGGAATTCCTGCCTGCCTTCAAGGATTGGGGCTAGGCAGGTGCTCCTTCAGGAGCCTGACGAGATGGAAAAACTCCTCCCGATCTTGTTGATCTAAGGCTTTGTCGATCCGGTAATACAAATGGGCCGTCTGGGCTTGCAGGATCAGCTCATCGAGCCATGGAGCTTCCAAACCCTGGTTTTCGACAGGTAAAGGCAGTTGGCTGAATTCCACGGGTTGTAGCACCACCTTGTTGTATTCCGGCGAAGACTCCCATTCATGGAAAAGGAGCGACACGAACACATCCGTTGCGGGGTTGGCCTGCAAGTAAGCTAGGGCCTCCCCTGGCCGGATTGTCTCCTTCCCCTCATACCGGAAGAGGAAGGCGGGGCCTTCACAGCAGATGGTGGATACCACCATGCCCACCGGCAGGCCGGTTGTGTCGTGGACGAAGTGCACCCTGGCTAGGCGCTCGGGATCCGTCAAGAGATACTCGAATATGGAATAAACGGCTTCGGACTGTAGACGGTGATTGCGCAAAAACCAGAGGATGAACTTCTGCTTTTCCTGCGTATTAACCGTTTTTGCCACCGTTTTCGCCTCCTCCACCGGTTAAATTCTCTGGTCTTAAACTGTATTTCTTCCCCCTCGCATAAATGCCTCTTAGAAATTCCTGACTGCGAAGGAACAAAGCTGCCGTCGGCGAAGCTACCATAAGCAGGCCACTGGAGGTGGAGGTTTGGATGTTTGAAGTACTGAGGGGATTTGCCATCCTCAGCCTGGCCCAGCTGCTAGGCGAGGTGCTGCGGAGGGTGCTGGGAATACCTATTCCAGGCAACGTGCTCGGCTTTGGTCTGTTGGCTGTGGCCCTGTTTGCCGGCATCATCGACGTGGAGAATGTGGCCGGGGCTGCTAAACTCCTCCTTGACCATTTGACCCTGTTGTTCGCACCAGTGATCGTCGGGATCGTTCTCTACAAGGAATTCTTTCGCACCCAATGGCTGCCGATGACATCCGCTATCCTCGTCAGCACGGCCATTACTCTGGTCCTGGTGGGCAAGTTGGTGGACTCTTACCTGGGAGGGGGCAGCCGTCATGAAATCCCTCGCCGCTAACCCCCTGTTTGGGTTTACGTTGACCGTCGGCTGCTTTTATCTAGCCGCCCTTCTATATTCTAAATTTCGCTCTCCCCTGGCAAATCCCTTGTTGGTAAGCTCCATAATTATCATATTGGTCTTGGAGCAGACTGGCATAGACTACCACGACTACAATCAGGGGGGGCAGATCCTCACCTTTTTCCTGGGACCGGCCACCGTCGCTTTGGCCGTCCCCTTGTACAACAACCGGAGGTTCCTGCGGGGACGTCTGCTTCCCCTGCTCTTGATCATCAGCCTGGGCGCCTTTGCCGCCATGGCCTCCGCGGCTTTGACGGCCCACTTCCTGGGGGCGGACCGGCAGGTGGTGCTATCCTTGATCCCCAAATCGGTCACCACTCCCATCGCGGTTGAGGTGGCGGCCATGATCGGGGGCATCCCGGAGCTCGCGGGGGTCTTCGTCATTATCACCGGGCTGCTGGGGGCCCTTTGGGGGCCAAGGCTCCTGCGATGGTGCAAAGTGAAATCGCCCCTGGCCATGGGGGTTGCCATCGGCACCGCTGCCCACGGGATCGGCACGGCCAGGGCCCTGGAAGAAGGGGAGCTTCCTGGGGGCGCAAGCGGCCTTGCCATGGGAATTGCAGGCCTCGTCACCCCGGCCCTGGCGGCAGTTTTCCTCAGGCTCTTTCGCGGGAATTAGCCGGGCTTTCCCGGCGCACACTAAAGGCGAAACAAGGAGGGAGGAGGGCGAAGGATGGCCAATCCCCACGTGGATCCGGATCTTTGTATCGGCTGTGGACTATGTGCTGATTTGTGCCCTGAGGTTTTCGTGATGAACGACGATGGCTTGGCCGAAGCCATCGAGGAGGAGACAGATAATCCCTGCGCTCAGGAAGCGGCCGATTCCTGTCCCACCGATGCCATCACCCTGTAGGAGGAGAAAGGGGCGGCCTCCCGCCGCCCCTTAGAACCTCTTGCGAGCCCGCCTGCTGGTCTTTCTGAGCCTGCGGGGGAAATACTGGGCGCCCAACTCTTCCGCGATCTCCTCCATCCGCCTTGCCCGCTCCAGCTGAAAGTCGTGCATGCTCCAACCCATCAAGTGGGGCAGCTGCGCCCCATCTTCCAGGTCGAAACTCATCACGGCAAAATCCCGAATATCTTCCTTGCGCGCTTTCTCCTTTTCACTCATCGAATCACCCTCCTTAGGGGTAGTCTGCCCGGGAGGGAGGGGTCCCCGAGGAGGAAAATCCTTGCAAGCGCATGGGGGATTCTTCCCCGGTTATGCTAATGGGGAAGAGAGGAGGCGCGCATTTGGTCAAGGATACGAATGTAACCAGGGAGGTCATGGAAGAGGATCGGCCCCAAAAGGGAGGGCCCGGCTGGCGGGATCTGCCTGTGGGGGCGGTGATCGCCGGCGGCGCCAACTCCGCCAAATTCGAGACGGGGGATTGGCGGACCCTAAAGCCGGTGCACCTGCCGGACCGGTGCATCCACTGTCTCTTATGCTGGGTTTTCTGCCCCGACATGGCGGTGATCGTGGAAGAGGGCCGGGTAGTTGGCTTTGATTACAAACACTGCAAAGGCTGCGGGATCTGCGCGAAGGAATGCCCGAGCAAAGTCAATGCCATCGACATGGTGCCCGAGGGAGCAGATGATGCAGAGAGGAGCGCGGTGAGCGAATACCAGGGAAAGGAGGATCCCGTTGACGACGCTAAAGGAACTGGAAACTAAAGGGGAGCTATTCAGCGCCGGGCACCGGGCCTGCGCGGGGTGCGGCTTTCCCCAAACGGTGCGCCTTGTCCTCAAGGCTGCCGAAAGGCCCGTGGTCGCCGCCGTCGCCACCGGCTGCTTAGAGGTCACCTCCACCATCTACCCCTACACCTCATGGGGATGTTCTTTCATCCATAATGCCTTTGAAAATGCCGCAGCCACCATCAGCGGGGTGGAGGCCGCCTACCGGGCGCTAAAGCGCAAGGGCATGGAGGGCGAGTTTGATTTCATCGCCTTCGGGGGCGATGGGGGTACCTACGATATCGGCTTCCAGTCATTATCGGGGGCGATGGAGAGGGGCCACAACATCCTTTATGTGTGCTACGACAATCAGGCTTATGCCAACACAGGGATCCAACGCTCGGGGGCTACCCCCAGGGGGGCCAGCACCACCACCACCCCTGCGGGCCGGGCCCTCGACGGCAAGCCCCAGGCCAGAAAGGACCTGACCGCGATCATGGCGGCCCACAACATCCCCTACGTGGCCCAGGCTGCGGTGGCCCATTGGAAGGACCTGGTCACTAAAGTGCAAAAGGCCCTCGCGGTGGATGGGCCTGCTTTCATCAATGTCCTCGCTCCCTGCCGCCTCAGCTGGGCCATCCCGCCGGAGGACACCATCGATGTGGTCCGCCATGCGGTGGACTGCTGCTTCTGGCCCCTATACGAGGTGGAAGAGGGCAGGTGGCGCCTCACCTACCGGCCCCGGGAGCGGAAAAGCTATGTCGATTGGCTGCGCCGGCAGGGACGGTTCCGGCACCTTTTCCAGCCTGGGCGGGAAGAGCTGCTGAAGGAACTGGAGCGGGAGGTGGAAGAGCGCTGGCAGGCTCTCCTTGCCCGAACTCAGTCCGCGTAGCCCATTTGCTTGGAGATGTCCCTCGCGCACTCCCGCACCAGGGCGATCAAACGGGGCAGGTTCTCGACGGAAAAGCGGCTGACAGGTCCTGAAATGCTCAATGCCGCGATCACCCGCTGGGTATGGTCATAGAGGGGAGCCGCTACGCAGCGGGCCCCCTCCTCACATTCCTCATCATCCAGAGAATAGCCTAAGCGGCGGATTTCCTGGAGCTGGGCGGAAAGCTCATCGAAGGCAGTGATCGTCTGGGGAGTCAAGGCAGCCATGCCGTGCTCCTTGAGGATGGCCTCCACATCTGCGGGGGCTAGATGGGCCAACAGCATCTTCCCCGCCGCGGTGGCGTGGGCCGGGGCCCGCTTGCCGATCCGGGAGAAAAGACGCAGGGAAGCTCCCCCTTCCGCCTTGTCGATGTAGACCACCTCCCCATCGTCGAGGACGCAGATATTGACCGTTTCATCCGATTCCTCCGCCAGCTTTTCCATGAAGGGCCTGGCTATCCGCCGCAGGTCTAGCTGCTGCAGCAGGGCATTGGCCAACTGGAGGCACTTAAGGCCCAGCCGATACTTATCCGTCTCCGGGTTCTGCTCCACGTATCCGCAGTACATGGCCGTCGTCGCGAGGCGGTGGGCGGTGCTGATGTGGACCCCCAGCCGTTGACTGATCTGGGTCAGGGACATTTCCGCCCCCTCCTCGGCCAGGATATCGAGCAAATTCAAGACTCTCTCTGCCGACTGGATGGCAGCGGCGGGCTTTTTCCTCCGAGCCATACCCCATCTCCTTCCTAGAACTCTCTGATGCTGTCGATGCTGCCCCCCATGGAGCAGTCGGCCTCCCGCTCCACGATGATGTCGATCACGTAAGGCCGCCGTGCTTCTTTGGCCCTGGCAAAGGCGGGCTGCAGGTCCTCCCAGCGCTCCACCCGCTCGCCCAAACAGCCAAACCCTTTGGCGATCGCCACCAGGTCCGGCAGACCCTCGCCGTAGCGGATGTCCACCGCGTGTTGGTAGCCGTAGGCGTACTTTTGGTTCTGGCGGATGAGGCTCAAAAACCCATTGTTCAGCACCAAGACGATGATGGGCAAATTGTAGTGGGCGGCCATGGCCAGCTCTTCCACCATGAACAAAAAGCCCCCATCGCCCATGACGGCCACCACCGTCGCCTCGGGATCGGCAACCTGGGCCCCGATGGCCGCGGGGATATCGAAGCCCAATGTCCCCGCACCCGCCGTGGGCAAATACCGCCGAGGCCGATCGATGTCCTGCAGCTGCCCCGACCAGATCTGGTTTAAGCCGCAGCCGGTGGTGAAAATCGTGTTCTCATCGAAGAAGGCGTTGATTTCGTGGAATACCCGCTGGGGCTTGATGGGATGATCCTCGTAATCTGTCTTTCGCCGCATGGCCTCTCTTTCCTGCGGGATGGCCGC
>JAAYLV010000117.1 GCA_012521755.1 Bacillota bacterium
ACATACCTGTCTTCGGAAGGCAATGTCATGGTATAGCCTCCGGCCAGACCCCGCCCGACGATGCTCACCTTGTGGACCGGATCCGCGTGGGGGAGAAAGCGGGCCACCACCGCGTGTCCCGCCTCGTGGTAGGCGAAGACTTCTTTATCCTTTTCGCTGAGGATCCGCCGCTTCCGTTCAGGCCCCATCACGACCCGATCGATGGCCTCCTCGCACTCTTCCATCCCAATGCGCTTCTTCCCCTGCCGGGCCGCCAAGATGGCCGCCTCATTCATCAAGTTCTCCAGGTCCGCTCCGGCAAATCCGGGAGTGCGGCGGGCGAGGACCTTCAGATCCACATCGGGGCCGAGGGGCTTGCCCCGGGCATGGATGCGCAGGATCGCCTCCCGCCCAACTACATCGGGCCGATCAGCCACTACCCGCCGGTCGAACCGCCCTGGGCGAAGCAAGGCCGGGTCAAGGACATCGGGCCGGTTGGTAGCCGCCATGATGATGACTCCGGCGTTTGGCTCAAAGCCGTCCATCTCCACCAGGAGCTGGTTGAGGGTCTGCTCCCGTTCATCGTGGCCGCCGCCAAGGCCAGCTCCCCGCTGGCGACCGACGGCATCGAGCTCATCGATGAAGACAATACAGGGGGCGTTCCGCTTGGCGGTGTCAAACAGATCCCGCACCCGCGCGGCCCCAACCCCCACAAACATCTCCACAAAATCCGAGCCGCTGATGCTGAAGAAAGGCACGCCCGCCTCTCCAGCCACTGCTCGGGCAAGCAATGTCTTGCCGGTGCCCGGAGGCCCCACCAACAAGACTCCCTTGGGGATCTTCGCCCCCACCTCGATGAACCGCTTAGGCTGCTTGAGAAACTCGACGATTTCTTGCAGCTCTTCCTTGGCTTCATCGAGACCGGCCACATCGTCGAAGGTGACTTTGATCCGCTGGTCCGTATGGAGCTTGGCCCGGCTCTTGCCGAAGGACAAGGCCCGATTGCTGCCCCCTTGCATCTGGTTGAGAATGAAGAGCCACAGCCCAACAAAAATGACCAAGGTAATGACGTTGGGCAAGAAGGACATCCACCATGGGGCCGGCGGTTCAGGCTGGGCAGACACCTTCACGTTCCTGGCCAGCAGCCGGTCACTCAGGTTAGTAGTCCCCTCGGGAACGTAAGTGGTGAACTTAGTCCCGTTTTTCAATTCGCCTTCCACCGTTTGGCGCCCGATCATCTGGACTTCAACGATCTGGTCGCTTTCGAGGAGCTCGATAAACTCGTGGTACGCCAGCTCCTTGCGAGTCTCCGAAGGCGTGTAAAGCCCACTAACCAAGGTGACGGCCACGATGGCAATCAACAGGTAGAGGCTGATCCCTCGCAGAACCTTATTCAAAACATGTCCTCCCCTCGAGTCTTTCCACAAGATAAGCGGGTGTGATCCCCGCCACCGTAAACTGCTGACCTGTCAATTGGGCAAAATGAGATTTGCTCCTACTTGCAGTATAACATTATAACACGGCAGGGTCTATACCGCAATCAACAGAATCGGCTCAGGGGCGAAAAACCTCCCCTCCAGGCCTGATGCCCAGCTGTTCCAAACCCTCGATCTGGATCCTGAGCACCTTCCTCGTTCCCTCGGCGACCCGTCCCCGCTCCGCGCGCCGCAGGCCCCCGACCCAAAGGATCCCTTCTGCATCGGCGATGATGGGGACCATCGCCCGCAAGCGCCGGGGAACCTTCCCTTCCATCAAGATATCCTTCACCTTCTTGCTGCCCCCAAGGCCGAAAGGCTCCATCCGATCGCCCACGGCTCGGGGACGAACAACGAGGGGCGGCACTATTGCCTCCCAGTCAAACTCGGCGCAGCTTTCCCCAAGCTCCTTGCCCAACGAACCAACGGAGGCCCTCTCCCGAGGGATAAGGTCGGCCTTGATCCAAAGATCCCCGATGGCCACCATCCCGGGCACGGGAAGCTCTCTGGCCTGAAAGGACTTCTCCCCGCCTTTACCAAGGACCAGGGCATCGTAGTCCCGGGCGGCCCAGAACCCTCCCGGCAAATGGACCATCTTCCCGTAGGGCCCCCCGGCAAGCTCCCTGATGGTTTCAATATGATCGGCAGCGAACCGGGGCGCCTTGATTTTTTCCAGAGCATAGAGCAGGACCCGCCGCTGACCAGGCGCCGATAAAGCCAGGAAGCCCTCCAGGTCTAAACCTAAGGTTCCATCCCTTTGGGGCCGGGCCAAAACCCGGTAAAGCTCCCGATCTAGTTCCTCCAAAAGCTGCCCTTCGCCCCGGAGGATGTCCGCCAGGGAAGCTAAACGCTCCCGAAGGCGCGGGTTGTATCCTTCCTCCAAGTAGGGGATGAGCTGGAGGCGGATGCGATTGCGAAGATAAGTAGGCTTCAAGTTGGAAGCATCGATCCGATAGGCAAGGCCCATCGCCCGGCAATACTCTTCAATGGCCCGGCGAAAAGTCCCCAGGAGAGGCCTGATGATCTTTCCCCGGACGGGAGGGATGCCGGCCAAACCCCGCAGACCCCCGCCAGTTAGAACGCGCATGAGGACCGTTTCGCCCTGATCATCGGCATTATGGCCGAAGGCAATTTTGTTCAGATTATGCTTTTCCGCCAGCTGGAAGGCCAGCTCATAGCGCACCTTCCGGGCCATCAGCTGACTTGAACTTCCGGACTCTTGGACCAGCTGGGGCACGTTCCGGTACTCCCCGTGGAAGGGGAGTCCTAGACGGCGGGCAAGGTCGGCCACAAAGGCCGCGTCAAGGTCGGCCTCCGTCCGCATGCCATGGTGCAAATGGAAGATGTGAAGGGCCAGCTGGTAGTCTTCCCGCAGGCGATAAAGCAGATGGAGGAGCGCGGTGGAGTCGGGACCGCCCGAGACGGCAACCAAGACGCGATCGCCCGTGCTCAGCATGTTGTGCTCTTCAACGAAACTCCTAACCTCTGGCAAAAGATCCTTGCTCAAGGAAGGCCCCCCGCTGCTTTCACCTGACAGGCTCAAACAAGAGCGCAGTGCCCCTGCTCGGGCAAGGCCAGGCTGTGAACTAGAAAGAGTCGCCGCCAGGCAACTGTATTTGTTGCAAGTTCGCCTTCACCCCGGGGAAATCCTTCATGGCTAGCCGGCCCTTTTTCCGCGGCGCCTGACGTAAGGACGGATCGCCCAGGCGGTGCGCCCGGCGCTAGTATTCCTCTCGAGGCGCAGCACGATTAAGGTCACATCGTCGGGGAAGCGTCCCCCATCGCCGACCTGGGCCGCCTCGAGGAGGCCCTGTCCCACATGGGCCGGGTCGGTATCCTCCAGTCCGGCGAGGACCTCCTGCAGCCAGTCTTCCTCCGACTCGCCCCGGACGTCCAAGAGCCCGTCGGTGAAGAGCACCACCACATCATCGGGACGCAAGGAGCGTTTTTCCACCTGGATGTCGATTTCGGTCAAGATCCCCGCGGGGGGCGAGCCGGGGGAGAGGACCTCCACTTGGCTTCCCCGCTTGATCAGGCTGGAAGGGGCGCCCACCTTGATGAATTCCGCCTCGCCCGTGTAGCGATCGACGATGACCAGATCGATGGTGGCAAAGGTTTCCTCCGGCGAGCGCACAAGGAGCATAGTGTTGACCAGGCGCAGGGCATAGCGATGATCAAAGCCGGCCTCCAGCATCCTGGTGAGCAGGGAAACGGTCGTTACGCTCTCCAAGGCTGCGGCGGAGCCGGCCCCCATCCCATCGCTGAGGATGATCGCGGTCTTGCCTCCAGACAGCTCCACCTGCCCGTGGTGATCCCCCGATACCGCCTTGCCGTCCTTGGCCACCGTCAACACTTGAACCTGGAGGTTGTATTCCTCCCTAGGGAGCAAAGTGAGTTCACAGAAGGACGTTCCGCTTTTGCGGGGGCAAGGGCCCCGTCTTTTTAGGACGTAAGTTCTCCCCAGCTGGCGGGTGACCAGATCGGGTATCCTCGCCCCGCAAAGGTTTTCCCGGCCCCGGCAGGGGGCCTTCTGGATGAAGACCTCGAGGAGCTCATCGCCAAGGCGGCGGACCACCACATCGGAGCAATTGACTTTGGCCCCGGCCAGTCTCTGCGCAAGACCGATTTCCGCCTCTTCCGCGTAGTCGACCTGGATCTTGAGCTGACTTGCGAGGGACCCCATAATCTCCGCAACGCCCTCGAGCTGCCCGGCGATGAGCCGCTGGCTGTCTTTGAGCCGTTGCCGCCAGTTTTCTTCCAGGCGCATCGTCCTGAGGACTTCTTGGACCGATTCCAGGAAAGCCCCCCGGCGGATGCAGCGACCCTCTAGATTCGTCCGGGGGATCTTGGTCCCGGGCTTTTCGAAAGCCGCCAGGATGGCGATCAGATCCCAGTAGTTTTGCAGGAAGCTCTCGTCCCAGCATCTGTTGTAAGAGGGGCAGCGACAGCATGCCTTCTCCCCGAGGCGCTCCAGGAAAGAATCCATGGGATTGGTCTCTTCCGGCGGCCGGATGAGACACTTGTCCGAAAGATCGGCAAACATGCAGCTGACATCAAGCAGCTTTTGGGCCAAAGTGCGCTGAAACCGCTCCTCTTGCCGCCGCTGGGAGCGAAGCTGCTGGGCCGTGCCGGGAACCAGTTGGGCCGCTCGCTGCAAGTAGATGCTGGGCAGGAGGAAAAACAAGAGCAAAGCAAACCCCGTGTGCTTCAAGGTGTCCAGGAGCAGTTCTTCACCGGGAATCTGAGCGGACAAGATGAAAAGCCCGAGGAGAAAACCAACCGCGGTGCCGGGCTTGCCGAGGCGCTGACCAAGACCGGCCAGCAGCCCCCCCAAGGCCAGGAGGCCGAGCAAGTAAGGACCGCCGGCGGAGGAGATTGCGGCCAAGGCGCCGACCGTCACCCCGACGGCCGCGCCAAGGCCTCCCCCACCCACCTGGGCGCCAATGAGCACCGCGGCTTTGCCGGCAACCCGATCGAAGGCGATGCCTCCCGCCTGCCATCCATGGAGCCCGGCAACTAATCCCGCGGCAAAGACGGCAAGAGCCGCCAGCTGCTGGGAAGACAAAACGCGGGGCCGCTCCCCGGCCCACAAGGTGGCAACCGGGCCCAGGACCCCGCACAAGAGGGCGGCCAGGGCCGCCTCCAGGCCGACGCTGACCGGCCATGTCCCTCCTCCTGCCAAAGAAAAACCGAGCCTGACCGTCCCTACGGCCAGCATCACCCAGAGGGCGGAGCGTGCTTTGAGGACGTACAGGCTAGCGAAAACAACTAGATGAAAGCCGATCTCGACGGGCCTCCCCAAAGTGAGGAGAGCCAGCCAAACCCCAAGTAAAGCGCCCCAGGCCCGGCGCCTTTGCCCCGTCAAAAGCAGGGTGCTGTACAGGGCGATGCCGAAGGGGGAGAGGCTGTCAAAAAGGACGATGCGGCCCATGACTAGCCCGCATATACTGCTTAGGAAGAACTCCCGCCGCAAGACCCCCCCGCCAATGGCCGCCAAAGACTCCCACCAGGACGGGGGGGCAAGGCTGGGAGCCCTTTTTAAAGGCTGGGTGAGGATTTGGTAGGTGCCGATGTCAACTTGTTCAGCCATCATCATCCACCCTTTGCTGCCAAGATCAACGGGCAAGGCTTACTCTAACACAGGGGGGACGAGCTTGTCTGTCGAAGTTTATATAATAAAATTCTCAACTTTCCCACAAATGCGTCCGCCAAAAGGATGCGGATATAATTCCATGCAGGAATCAATGACATGATGTCTAATGGTGTAAGTGGCAGAAGACTAAGGCAAGGAGGGCTGAAATGATGGAAATTTGGCTTAAAGCCCACGAAAACAAGAACTTGTTCACGATGCATCGCGTGGAACGCTTCTTGTATCGGGCCAAGTCAAAGTATCAAGATTTGGCCGTAGTGGACAGTCCCCAGTTCGGCCGCATGCTCTTGCTCGATGGGGTCATCCAAACGACCATTAGAGATGAGCCGGCTTACCACGAGATGATCGCCCACGTGCCCCTGTTTGCCCATCCTGGGCCGAAGAAGGTGCTGATCATCGGAGGCGGCGACGGAGGCACTTTGCGGGAGGTGCTGCGGCATCCCGAGGTGGAAAAGGTCCACCTGGTGGAGATCGATGAACAAGTCATCGAAGCTTCCCGGCGGTACTTGCCGGAGCTTGCCGTCGGCTTCGACGATGCCCGCGTCGAGGTGCACATCGCCGATGGGATCAAACATGTCCAGGGAGCTGTCGACTGTTATGATGTAGTCATCGTCGACTCCTGCGATCCCCTCGGTCCGGCTGTCGGGCTGTTCAACTATGAGTTTTATCGAAATGTGCGGGGGGCTTTAAGAAAAGACGGGATCCTAGTCGCCCAGATCGAATCGCCCTTTTTCAACATGGACTTGGTGAAACAGGTCTATGGCAGTTTCACGAAGCTGTTCCCCATCGTCAGGCCTTACCTGGCGAGCATTCCTAGCTATTCGCCTGGACTTTGGAGCTTTATGCTGGCCTCGAAAAAGCACGATCCCCGGACTCCTAAGCGAAAGCCCCATGAGGACTGGAAGCTGCGCTATTACACTGCGGAGCTGCATTCGGCTGCGTTCGTCCTGCCGGCCTACTACAGCCAGGCCATCGCGGAAGAGGCGGAGGTTGCGGATCAGGCTGGTTGATGATGACTGGTATGGAAAGGTGATGCGGGCATAGAATCTACTGGAGGTGGTGCCCGTGTCCGAACAGAGCTGGATCCTCTTCCTCCTGTTGATGGTGGGAGCCATCGGCGGTCACCAGCTCATCACCATCGCCAGCGCCATCCTGCTCCTCCTGACGGTCTTCCACATCCAGCCGGCCTTGCAGCTGCTGGAGCATCTATGTCTCCCCGTCGGCATTTGTTTAATGCTAATCGGCGTCATGCTCCCCCTGGCAACGGGGAAGGTGGGATTTGGAGGCATCTTGGGGGCCCTCACCACCGCGGGTGGGCTGATCGCCCTCATCGTCGGCGCCATCTCCGCCCACCTGGCCGCTAGGGGAGTTGCCCTCTTGCGGGTCGAGCCGGAGGTCATGATCGGCCTCATCGTCGGCTCCTTGCTCGGGGTGGCCTTTTGTCAAGGGATTCCCAACGGCCCCCTCATGTCCGCGGGGATAGTCGCGGTCATTTTGCGGCTCCTTCGCTGATGGCCAGGTCCAAGGCCACATCCAAGGCCCGGCTGGAGTGGGTGATCGCGCCGACGGAAATGAAGTCAACGCCGGTGGCGGCAACCGCGGCAATGCTGTCCCTGGTAATCCCCCCGGAGGCTTCGACTAGCGCCCGCCCATCGATCAGGTCCACCATGCGGGCCATCTGATGGACGTCCATATTGTCGAGCATGATGATATCGACTCCAGCAGCGAGGGCCTCTTCCACCTGCTCCCTTGACTCCACTTCAACTTCAATCCGGGCCGTCAGGGGAGCTTTGGCCCGGGCAGCCGCCACAGCTTTGGCGATCCCTCCCGCGGCGATCACATGGTTGTCCTTAATCAGGATGGCATCATCTAAGCCTAAGCGGTGATTGCGGCCTCCGCCGACCCGCACCGCGTACTTCTCCAACACTCGCATGCCCGGAGCAGTCTTCCTGGTGTCCGCCACCTGGCAAGGATAAGGACGGACTAGCTCCACCAGCTCCGCGGTGGCCGTGGCGATGCCGCTTAGGCGCTGGAGGAAGTTGAGGGCCACCCGTTCGCCCGTCAGCAGCGCCCAGGCGGGACCTTCAAGGAGAGCCGCGCTCTCCCCGGGAAGGAGCAAGTCCCCATCCCGGCGGGAAGGCAAGACCTGCACCCGCGGGTCGATCCTTTCATAGACCATCGCTACCACCGGGAGGCCTGCAAGCACCCCCCGCTCCCGAAAAACGATGTACCCCCGGGCCTTCGCTTCCGGGTCGACGACTGCGGCCGTAGTGATATCGCCCCGCCCCACATCCTCAGCCAGGGCGAGCCGGATGATCTTTTCCGCCCAATATCTTTCTGCATAACTAAACATGCCTAACTACTCCTTATCAACCGGCCGCAGGGCCGGGTCTTGGCCGCGCTGCAGGATGATATGCCGGCGCCAGGACGGATCAGACTTCGGAAAATCGACCCGGTAGTGGGCGCCCCGGCTCTCTTCCCTGAGGAGGGCCGCTTTCGCCATCAAGCTGACGACCAAAGCCATATTGGCCGTCTCCAGGCTTTCCACATCCATCCCCCGGCACTTCCGGCTAAGTTTCTCCAGCTCCAGCAAGGCTTTATGCAGCGACTCTCCCGATCGTTCAAGGCCCACGCAGTGCCAGCTGAGCCGCTGCAACTGGCCGCGGTCAAAGGCAGCCGGGGGCGATGGTATAGCCGGCCTTGGCGTCTTAACCGGGCCGGTCTTCGTGGCGGCTTCGGCCGCCCGCCAGCCAAAGACGAGGGCCTCTAAGAGGGAGTTGCTTGCCAGGCGATTGGCGCCGTGGACGCCGGTGCAGGCCGCCTCACCGCAGGCAAGCAGCCCCGGAAGGGTGGTGCGGCCCTCGTGATCGGTATAAACTCCGCCCATGGCGTAGTGGGCCCCAGGACCCACCGGCAGCCAATCCCGCTCCATCTTCAGGCCCAGCTCTAAGCAGCGGCTGTAAATGGTCGGAAACCTGCCCCGGGGATCCTCGATGGAAGTGGCATCGAGATAAACATGGGGACGGGCGCCCTGCTCCATTTCCGTCCAAATGGCCCGGGCCACCACATCCCGGGGTGCCAGATCCCCGAGGGGATGGTACCTTTCCATGAAGGCTTCGCCCCGATGATTGCGCAGGACCGCCCCTTCGCCCCGGACCGTTTCGGAAATTAAGAATCTGGACCCGTCGGCGTAAAGGACAGTAGGATGGAACTGGACAAATTCCATGTCCATCAATTGGGCGCCGGCCCGGAAGGCCAGCGCAACGCCATCGCCGGTGGCGATGGAGGGATTGGAAGTCTCCGCGAAGACTTGCCCAAGCCCGCCGGCGGCCAAAATAGTGGCCGGGGCCCAAAAAGCCCGTAACTCTCCCTTATGTAACGCCAATGCTCCCCAGCAGCGGCCGTCAGTCACGATCAGGTCGACGACAAAATGGTTTTCGTAAACATCAATCTGGGGGCTTTTCTTGACTTCCTCAATGAGCCGGGCGCACACCCCCCGGCCGGTGGCGTCCCCGTCCACATGCAAGATCCGGTTGGTGGAGTGGGCTGCTTCCCGGGCCAGGTGAATCTGGCCGTCGATCTGATCGAACTCTACCCCCAGGGCCATTAGGTCCTTAATCCGCTGGGGGCCTTCTTCGACGAGAATGGCAACGGCCGGTTCATCACAAAGTCCCGCCCCCGCCGCCAAGGTATCCTGGCGATGAAGGGCCGGCGAGTCCCCGCGGCCGACGGCGGCGGCCATGCCTCCCTGGGCGAAATAGCTGTTGCTGTCTTCGAGGGCCCTTTTAGTGATTAGAGCGACCCTTCCATGCTCCCTCAAGGTTAACGCGGCGAAAAGACCAGCAAGGCCGCTGCCGATGACCAGGAAATCATACCTTTCCCCCCACACGGCTAGTCCCCCTAACTGACGGCAAGCATTCGTTCCACTGCAGCCAAGGCGCGGTCGCGAATTTCTTCGGGAACGGTTACCTGATTGGACATGTCCCGCAAGACCGCTTCCACCATGGCGAGGCTAGCTGTCCGCTTCATGTTCGGGCAAACTAGTCCAGGCGACAGGAGATAAAAGGTCTTGTCTGGGTTTTCCCGCTGCAGCCGGTGCAGGATGCCCATCTCCGTGCCGATGATGAATTTCTTGGCCGGCGACTGGCGGGCAAACTTCAAGATCCCTTCGGTGCTCCCCACGTAGTCGGCCAGGGCTGCAACTTCCGGCCGGCATTCGGGATGGACTAAAACGATTCCATCGGGATGGGAGCGCCGCACCTGCTCCACATCCTCCGGCTTTACCCGGTGATGGGTGATGCAGCAGCCGTCCCAGAGGATGATTTTCTTCTTCGTCTGGGAGGCCACCCATTGGCCAAGATTAGCATCGGGCACAAAGAGGATCTCCTCCTGGGGGAGGGATTCGACTACCCGGAGGGCATTAGAGGAAGTGCAGCAGATGTCGCTTTCCGCTTTGACCGCGGCGGAGGAATTAATGTAGCAGACAACTGCCGCCTCGGGGTGCTCCCTTTTCTTGGCCCGCAGCTCCTCGGGGGTGATCGTCTCCGCCAAGGGACAGCCTGCATCGGGAGCAGGGAGCAAGACCTTCTTGTCGGGGGAGAGGAGGGCTGCCGTTTCCGCCATGAAATCGACGCCGCAAAAAACGATTACTTCCGCATCGGTTTTTGCCGCTTGCTGGCTCAATCCCAAAGAGTCGCCGACAAAATCGGCGATGTCCTGGATTTCTGGGAGTTGATAGTTATGAGCTAGGATAATCGCACGCCGCTTCTTCTTTAAGTCATTGATTCGGTCGACGGTTTCTTTAAAACTCTCCATCGTCTCGCCCTTTAAGTCGTTGATTTATTGTTCTTGCGCAACATGATACCACAAATCCCACCGGCGAACAATGCAAAACATCGGCCCACCATGGGACGAAGATGAAGAACCCCCAACATCTACACCGTATCATGACGGGGTCTGCCGTCTACACTATGGGTGCCAGAACAGAAGGAGGTGAAACAGAATGGCCCTTGGTCAGAAGCGAAATCGCAGTCTCATACCACAAGCCTCTTCAGCACTGGAGCAGTTCAAATACGAGGTAGCGAATGAACTGGGCATCGACCAGTCCTGGAAGACTGGCTACTGGGGAGACATCCCCGCCCGCCAGTGTGGGGCTGTCGGGGGACATATGGTGCGTCGGATGATTGCCGCCGCTGAACAGTCCCTGATTCAGCAGGCAACAGCCAGCGTCCAGTCCGGTTTCCGGCAGAGTGTGGGCGGTTCTATGGGCGGCTCTTTCCCGCTAGAGCCGGACGTTTCAGCACAAGGCACCTCGTCTGCCCATAACCCCAACGAACTCAAAGGTGGCGGTTATTAGGATATAAGGGGGGGTGACCCCCCTTTCCCTTTTTATTATCCCTATACTGCCAACTCCTATGCACCCGATTTGCCCAGGAGCCGGCAAAGTTCCCCCATGTCGCCCCAGTAGTCGGCAAGCTCATGGGGCCCGTCCCCCAGCAGGAAGGTCTTCATGCCGATCTTCCGGGCGGCCAAATCGTAGACGGGGTCGTTCCCCACCATGAGACATTCCCCAGGGGCGCAGCCGATGAGATCCGCGATTTCTCCGTAGTACTCTATGTAGGGCTTGCAAAAGTGCATCTTTTCCCCGGAGGTGATCAAGTCAAAGGAGACATCCTGCAGGCCGGCCCAGGCCAGCCTCTCCCGAATGGCCACCTCGGGGAAGAGGGGATTGGTGGCGACGACTACTTTGCAGCCCTTTGCGAGCGCGATTTGGAGGGCCTCCCGGCTGCCCTCCCGTCTTCTGGCATTCTTGCCCAACATCTTGAACTGGCTTTGATAAAAATCGTAGAAAAGCCGAAGATATCTCCGATCTAACCCCACCTTAGGAAAAAAGTCGCGGCTGAAAGCCTCTAGCACCGTAATGGTTGGATCCCGACACTCCATCGCCTTTTGAATGGAAGCGAGGAGCTGTTTGATGAAGGTCTCCCGCTCGACCCAGGGGGCGAAGGGTTCACTAACTAACTGCAAATAGGACGGCATCAGTTCGTCAAAGTCGGTGGCGAGCAGAGTCCCATCGAGATCGAACAAAACGGCGCTCAACATCCTATAATTCCTCCAGGAGCCCCTGGATGTACTCCCGTCCCCGGCGGGCGCCTTCCTGGGGATTGGGCCGCGGCAGCGACTCGATGGCCATGTACCGACCATATTGAATATCCTTCAGGGCCTTCAGGACCGATTCGAAATCCAGGTGCCCATAGCCTGGGGGCCACCGGTTGCTGTCGGCCAGGTGGATATGGAACAGGTAATGGCGACAATCCCTGATGGTTTGGGCCAGATCCACTTCTTCAATGTTCATGTGGAAGGTATCCAAGTGAAGCCCGACGTTTGGCCGATCGAGCCCGCGGAGAAACTCAACCGCCTCGGCGGCGGTATTTAAGAAATTAGTCTCATAGCGGTTAATGGCTTCCAGGGTCAACTCCACATTATGTTGCGCGGCAAAGTCGGCACATTCCGCTAGACACTTAGCAGCCCTCGCCAGGGCCCCTTGGTCTTCTTCTGGGTCGCCCGGCAGAGGGCCTTTGATGGTGCCGATGATGACCGCCGCCCCTAACTTGGTTGCCAACCGGACATGATCCTTTATCCGCTGGACAGCAGCCGCCGAGACTTCCGGATCGGTCGACGTGAAGTAAATCCGGTCATCGACGTAAGCTTGGCCGGTGCCGATGGTCGATACCTTCATGCCCAGCTCATCGAGGGTACGGGCCATGGCGTCAGCATCAATCGTTTTCGGATCCCTAATGTGCAGTTCCACCGTTTCGTAGCCGAGCCGGTGGGCCTCTCTGATCATCTCCAGGTAGTCACCCTGAAGCATAATCGGGGCAAAGCGGGAACCAGGGGCAGAAATGGTAAGACTCAGTTTCATGGCTCTTGCACCTCCTCTCTCCTCGGAACGGCAAACCAAGGCAAGTCTCGGCCTATATTTCTGCAACCCGCTTGGCATTTCCTTCCGGCCTTAAACTAGGTATTTGAGGACCGTCCAGAAATGGCTGAAGCTGCCGGCCAACACCAAGAGATGCCAAAGCTCATGGAAGCCGAAGACCCCGGGGAGAAGGTTAGGCCACTTGGCTCCGTAGAAGATGGCCCCAATCAGGTAGCAAAGGCCGCCGCCCAAGAGCCACCCCACGCCGGCCGGGGACACCCGGCGGAGGAGGGGCGAGAGGGCAATCACGATCAGGGAGCCCATGCCGACGTAGACCAGGGTCGACAGCCACCTCGGGGCATGGAGCCAGTAGATCTTCATGAAGATGCCCCCGATGGCGATGAGCCAGACCGTCACCAAGAGGACCCATCCCCAGAACCCCCACAGGGGCACGAGGCAAAAGGGTGTATAGGTCCCCGCGATCAGGATGAAGATGAGGATATGGTCGATCCGGCGCAAGAGCTTAGTCCCTTCCGGGGAGAGGGGCAGGAGATGATACAGGGCACTTGCCGTGTAAAGGAGGATGAGGCTTGCCCCGAAAATGCTGAAGGAAATGACATGGCGAAGGCCTCGCCCTTGGGCGATGTAAATCAAGAAAGGCAGGCCGGCTGCCGAAAGCAGCGCTCCGGCCAGGTGGGTAAGGCCGCTAACCGGTTCTTTGAGCTTCACGGGATCACATCCTTAAGGGCTCTTTCCTGATCCTACACAGCAACTGGCTGAGTTCTTCCTTTGTTTTGGCAGGAGCCAGGCAAAGCTCGCCGACGCAGATGAGGGCGATGTCCTCATCTGACCGTTGGCCCGGGAAGACCACCTTGCCGGGGAGATATTCCCGGCGGGCAATCCGGGCCAGCTCCGCCATCTCCGGTCCGGCAACGGCCACCGTGATGCTCCCTTCGGTGTAAAGGCGAAGGGCGCTGGCCAGCTCCCCGGCCATGTAGCCGTAGTCCTTCCACCGGGGGAGAAGACTCTCAAGGATGCGCCCGGCCCGCTTGCGGTAATCTTCTTTGCCGGTGAGGGCTGCAAGCTTAAGCAAGGCCAGCGCGGCCCCGGCGTTTTCCATGAAGGGCCAGACCGGCTCAAGCAGGCTTTCTTGGGTGTCCCGAAAACAACCGGCCTCATCGTCCCAAAGCTCCCGACAAGCCCAAGCGATCAGCCCCTCGGCCAGTTGGAGGTAGTCTTCCCTGCCTGTGTACTGGAAGGCCTCCATCAGGGCCCCAGCCAGGGCCGTTTGGTCTTCGAGAAGACCGGGCAAGTGGGGTCCATCGGCGTAGTAATGGTACGCGGGGCCGTCCTCCCTGGTGCCCTCGGCAAGGAGAAAGGCGAGGGTCCGCTCTGCCTCCTCAGCCAAGGAAGGCTCATCCAGGACATCGGCCGCGCGGATGAGGCTCCCGCAGGCGAGGGCGTTCCAGTTGACGTAGACGGTCCTGTCCACTGGGGGCGGCCCAAGCTCCGCCCTCTTTCCCCCATCGAGGAGGTAGTATTCCTGGTGGGCCTCCTGGCTCCCGTAAAAGACTCCTTGACCTTCATCCCGCAGGGGACCGAGCAAAAACCGACATAAGTCCTTGGCAACCTCCAGGAGCCTATCCTCGGCCGTCGCCATGTAGGCATCCAGGTAGACTCCCAAAAGCAAAGCATTGTCTTCCAGCATTTTTTCGTAATGGGGGATGGACCAGTCCCTGGTTGTGGAGTAGCGGAAAAATCCCCCCTCCACCTGGTCGTACATCCCTCCCCCGGCCATCTCCCGCAAGGTCTTGAGGAGGGGCTCCCGAAGCTCATCCTGTGAGCTTCGCACATACTCCTCCAGGAGGAAGCGCAAGACGTAGGGCTGGGGGAATTTGGGCGATCGCCCAAAGCCGCCGTAGGCGGGGTCATAGGCCAGGAGGATCTCGGCCAAGATCTCATCGGCCGCCCTGGGATCGATCTCAGTCTTCTCAGGGGGCCTGCGGATCCACCGGCCCCCGCCCCCCGGGCCCGCCAAGACGGCCTCCATCGCCCGGAGCATCTCTGCGGGTGGCAAGTAGGTTGCGCCGGCGATCAAGCTGCCATCGGGGGCAAGAAAGGCTGTGGTGGGCCAGCCGCCCATGTTGTAGCGCCGGTCGATGTCGGGCCGGCGATCGGCATCCACCCTGACGGGGATGAAATCCCGGTTGATCCGTTCCACAACCTGTGGGTCGCTGTAAGTTTTCTCATCCATCACGTGGCACCAGTGACACCAGGTGGCGCTGATGGACAACAGCAAAGGCTTTTCCCTCCGCCGGGCATCTTCGAAGGCTTCCTTTCCCCACTCCCGCCAGTTGACTTGCAAAGCCGCCACCTCCATCGCGAAGTATGCCCGCGGGATGTGTCAGTTAATCAGGCTCCTCAACAACAGTATCTCATCCGCATATTCCCGGTAGTCCTCCGTTGGCGTCTCCAGCAAGAAGGGAAGGTGTTTTAGGTGGGGGGAGTTGATGATCAGGGAGAGGCCTTCTTCGCCGATGTAGCCTTTGCCCAAGGGTGCGTGGCGGTCCTTCCCGGACCCTAGGGGAAACTTGGAATCATTGAGGTGGACGGCGTGGACCCGCGCGAGGCTCACCTTCTGATCCAGCTCTTCCAGGAGCTGATCGAGTCCCGCCTGGGTCCGCAAGTCGTAGCCGGCAGCGAAGAGATGACAGCTGTCAATACAAAATCCAAGGCATTCTGGCCAGCCCAGGGCTTCTCCCAGCCAGGCCAGGTCCTCGATAGTCCCAACTTCCGACCCCTGTCCCGCCATCGTCTCCAGGAGGAGCTTCGCCCGACCTTCCCAGGGGCTGAGGACTTCCTCCAGCAGGGAAGCTATCCGCTGGAGTCCTTTTTGGACGCCTTCCCCCAGGTGGCTTCCCGGATGGACCACCAGGAGCTCCGCGCCACAGGATTCACAGCGGCGCAGGTCCTCGGTGAGGACTAGCCGGGCAAAATCATAGACTTCATCTTTGGGACTCGCCATATTCACCGTATAGGGAAGATGGCCCATGATCGGGTAGATGTCCCGCTCGACCCTTTCTTTTTCCCAGGCGGCCACCTCATCGGCTCCGATCTCCCGGGCCTTGCCGCCCCGGGGATTGCGGGTGAAAAACTGGAAGGTGTTGGCCTTGATCTCCTCCGCCATCTTGGCTGCGGCAGGGAGGCCGCCCGCGATGGACAAATGGGCGCCGATTCGCAAAATTCCACCCCCAATGAAGGGAAAATGTTGTGCTCAACGAAAGTACTCCATATCGCCGTTGAAGGAGTGGTTCCCCTGAAGTCATCCTTTTACGGGCGGGTAGGCTTCCTCAGTCTCGTCCACGGTCTGGACCATGCCTTCTTAATGTTTTCATCGCCCCTGTTCATCCTCATCCTGCGGGATTTGGGGCTGGATTATGCGGCTGTGGGGGCACTAGTCAGCCTCGCTTATTTTACCTACGGCATCGGCGCGCTCCCTGCCGGATTCTTATCCGACCGCTTTGGCCACAAATGGACCATCACCGCGGCCATCGCCCTGGCCAGCATGGGGGCTCTTGTGGGGAGCCTTCCCGGATCCTATGGGACCTTGGCCGTCTCTTTCTTCCTCCTTGGCCTGGGAGCTAGTCTTTATCATCCCCCGGCCATGTCCCTCCTAGCCCACATCTCAACGCCGGAAAACCGGGGCATCGCGATGGGGCTCCACGGGGTTGGCAGCAATCTCGTCATGGTCGCAGCCCCTGCCCTAGCCGGCGGGATCGCCACCCTTTTCCACTGGCGCGCCGCGTTCCTTTTTTGGGGTCTGGCGGGCACGGCGGCGGCCGCACTTTTTTGGCGCCTGTTTGAGTCGACCGGCTCCCCCGAAAGCGCCGATCCAAGTCCCCTAGCCGGCCTTGCCCCCATCCTCCAAGACAGGGAACTAGTCCACACCCTGCTCATCATCTTCCTGCTCAGCGGCATCCAGGGGTTCATCTGGTCGGGCACCTTCGCCTACATAGCCACTTACCTGCAGGATGTCCGGGGCATGACCGTGGCGGTGTCGGGGATCTTGGCCGGGGTCCAGTACGGGGTGGGAGCCCTGGGCCATTTAGTCGGCGGCTACATGGCCGATCGCAGCTCCAGGGTCCTGCCGGTCCTCATCGGCACAACTGGCGCTCTGATCGGTTTTGGACTCATTTTGCTCCCCAGCCCCGCGGCCCTGCTCGTCGGCATCTTCATCTTGGGCTTCTCCCTCTTCGTCAAACAGCCGGCCATGAACACCTTGCTCGCGGATGCCGTCCCCCAAGAAGTCCACGGACGGCTCTACGGGGTGTTTTTCATCATCACCAATACCATCGGGGCCCTGGCCCCCATGTTTGGCGGGCTGATCATCGGCCGCTTCAGCTTTACGGCCTTCTTCCTCCTTTGCAGCGCCATCGTCCTTAGCGCTTATCCCCTCATCCTCCTGATGCGATCAGCCCTCAGGGAGGCTAGTCCAAGAACTCCTTGAGGACTTTGCCCAACCGGGCGCAGCCAGTTTGCAGCTGTTCGAAGGTCGCGTTGGAGAAATTCAGCCGCAAGGTATTCTCGCCGCCGCCCTGGGCGAAGAAGTAGGCGCCGGGAACGAAGGCGACTTTTTCCTCGACGGCCCTGGGGAAAACGTCGATGGCGGATATGTCCTCGGGGAGTGTCACCCACAGGAAGAGGCCTCCATCGGGCTTTACCCACTTGGCCCCGGCGGGGAAGTGCTCCTCTAGGGACTCCAGCATGAGATCCCGCTTGGCCTTGTAGTCCTGACAGATTGTTTCGATATGGCCGGGAAGGAGCCCCTCGGCCAGGAATCTTTGCACGATCCGTTGGGACAGGTTGCTGGTGTGAACATCCGCGCCCTGTTTGCCGATGACCAGCTTCTGCCTGATCTCGGGATTGTTGACGACAGCATAGCCGGTCCGCAGTCCCGGAGCGATGATCTTAGAGAAGCTCCCTAAATAGACTACCCGCTCCGGGTTGAAAGTCTGCAAGGCCGGCACCCGCTCGCCGCTGTAGCGCAGATCCCCGTAAGGGTCGTCTTCGATGACATAGCAGTCATACTTGGCAGCAAGCTCCGCCACCTTCTGCCGGCGCTCGACGGAGTAGGTTATTCCCGTCGGGTTATGGAAGGTGGAGACTAGATAGATGAACTTTGGCTGATGCTCCTTGAGGGCCGCCTCCAAAGCTTCAGGATCGTAGCCTTCCTCGTCCCCTTTGACGGGAATGAGGTCCGCTTCGTAGCTGCGGAAGATCTGAAGGGCGGCCAGGTAGGCTGGCTCCTCGACGATCACCCGATCCCCCGCATCCAAGAAGGCCTTGCCCATGAGATCGAGCCCCTGCTGGGAGCCGCTCAAGACCAGGACTTGATCCGGCGAGGTTTCGATACCCTTCACTTTGACCCAGTTGGCGATGGCTTCCCGCAAGGGCCAGTAGCCTTCGGTCGTGCCATACTGGAGGCACCGACATCCGTCCGCAGTCAGAATCTCCCCTGCGATCCTGTTGATCGTCTCTACTGGGAAGGAGCTGGGTGCAGGCAGCCCCCCAGCGAAGGAAATGACATCGGGACGCTCCGTCACTTTTAGGATTTCGCGGATGGCATTGCTGCTAGCATGCCACATCCGCTTAGCAAATCGATTCTCCGCCACGCTGACTCCTCCATTCTTTATCCAAAAAAAGCCCCCGAAAAAGGGAAATATTAAG
>JAAYLV010000118.1 GCA_012521755.1 Bacillota bacterium
AAGCCTACTGGGAGCACAAGAGCTCGGAAAACGACAACAAACCTGCGGAGATGGAGCCTAAGCGCAACACTGCCGCTTGAACTCAACAACTAGGAGGAGAATTTACACCACAATCAGGACTTGACCTTGAAGCCCCTCTTTCATCCTTATGTAGTCACTATGACTAGACTAGTCGACACCGGTTTGGTCCACCATCGACTAGAACAGGAGTCTACCGCTGGTTATGATGCCGTTTTCTTACTTCACTGTCCGAAAATGACCCTGGGTCGTCGTGCACGAAGGGATAGAAACAAATGGTCGTTAAGGGCAATCCACGGCTTGCAAGGTCGTAGGCCCTTTCCCATTTTAGGAATTCTGCTAGGGACACTCCCGTAGCAGCGATTTCAACCATAGCATCTGCACCAATACACAGGCCGTGCGAACGGCCCAACAGGGTTACGAGGCTCTTTCGCAGCGCTATGGTGCCATGTTTCCGCCAAGTATCGATAAGGTATTCCCCAGGGCGAAACAGCTGCCCTGGATCGGCAATCTCCCCTTCAAGACCCATCATAATCATTTCCCGGACGACTTCGTCACTGATCAAGAGGCAGTTCATTCCCCTCTTGGCGGCACCTCTCGCTAGGGCGATCATCTTAACGGCCAAATGGCAACTGCCGTAATAGTAGGTGTAATAGTGACCATGTAAAGGAATATTGCCTTCGATGAGTTCTTCGAGAAGTTCCACAGCAGCTATCCTCCCTGGCTTTAGTAGTATATTGGCAAAAAGAAGGAGCCACTGCATAGCATCCTCAAACATTAGCCTCTGAGCGACTCTCCAAAGAGGCGGCTAGAGGAGTGCTCACAGTGACTCAAATATGTCTGGACTGCAATACGTGCGCCGTTCGTTGCCGTACACCACATTATTCACCGACCCAGTGAATACTCGTCAAGGAGTTGACGAATTGTCGCGGCCATGGCGTCCCCCCTTAGCGTGAAGTGCTTCAATATTGCGTTATATTACGCCTTTTCACAAGGATGCGCGCATAGGTTCCTTGTTGTCTACAGCAACAGTCCGCCGTCTAGCGGCTTGCGGCAGTCCCCCGCTTTAAGGTCAGCGCCTAGAGCCCCCTCTCTTCACAGCACTCCGATGGCTGGTCTAAACTATTCTCTCACAAAGCAGGTTTATGTCCACAGGTGGACATTTGCTCGAGGCGATCCATCCTAAGTCGCCCCGGAAAGTGCTGAGATTAATATTTAGTTAGGCCGAGGGCAACAAGTCCACCAGGGTCGAGCAGTTTTCCAGCAGGTCTCGACAAGGAGCTCGCTAAAACGTTTGCGTATCCCGGGAAGACCCAATCGAGGATCCATTTGCTAGGTGTTTCCGGACTGCAACCCGGTGCACCAAAGACCCGGTGCGGGAGAGGGTCGGCAGTCGCCGCCCATTATCCGATGCCAGGAAGGTTCGATCCCTGCGTAAGAGTCCTGCTGAATTATAAACAGACTCCTGACCTCATTCATCAGGTCCATCGTCTGAACTATTGGGTCTTGGCAGATGCATCTAACGGCGACATACACCCCTCTAGGTCCAACATTCTTGAGATATTCTAGAGAGGTGACAACATTCTAACCCTTCGGGGCAGCAAGACTCTCCAGGGAAGTCATCCATGGCATGGACAAGACTACGGCCGACCTCGCTCCGCTCTCTTCACGGTTCTATTAGTCTTACTCCTCGACCTGCATGAACGACCTGGCTCCGGTATTGGTTAAGGGGGCAAACCGCCAACCCTTTCTTGTATTCTTTACCAGGAAGGGTTTTCCTACCTTCAAAAAAAGGAGATGGCTTTACCCATCTCCCCTTCATCGACTATTATGTAGATTGCTATTAACCTACATGCAGTTCGAACGCCTTGTGAATGGCTTGCACAGCCGGTACAACTAAAGAGGCATCAATCAGACAGGAGACCTTGATCTCCGAAGTGCTAATGACCTGAATGTTGATATTCTCATCAGCCAAAGCCCGGAACATCCGCGCGGCTACCCCTGGATTGCTGACCATGCCGGCGCCGACGATGGAAACCTTGGCCACATCTGTATTAACAATCACCCGCTCGCCGCCGAGCTCCTTGCAGAGTTCCTCGATGATGTCTTTCGTCGACTCCATATCATCCTTGCTCACGGTGAACAGCATGTCGGTCCGCCCTGTCCTCTTGTTTGTCTGGACGATCATGTCGACGTTGACGCCGTCGTCAGCAAGGGCCGAAAAGATCTTAGCAGCTACGCCAGGTCTGTCAGGTACATCCACTACGACAAACTTGGCCACGTTGGTATCATGGGTTACACCAGTAACCACTACTTCCTTCTCCAAAGCCTCTTCCCCCTTAATCATGGTGCCTGGTTCATCCTTAAAGCTGGCCCGCACATGGATAGGAATCCCATATTGGGCGCCGATTTCCACTGCCCGGGGCTGCATGACCCCCGCCCCTAGGCGGGCCATCTCCAACATCTCACCGTAGGATATTTGCTCCAGCTTCCTGGCCTCGGGCACAACGCGGGGATCCGCGGTGTAAACGCCATCCACATCGGTATAAATCTCACAGACCTCGGCCTCCAGGACTGCGGCTAAGGCTACCGCGGTGGTATCGGAGCCGCCTCGGCCCAAGGTGGTGATATCATTGAGGCTGGTGATCCCCTGGAAGCCGGCAACAACCACAATTTTCCCCTTGCCAAGCTCCTCTTGGATCCTGTTGGCTTGAATCTCTAAGATGCGGGCCTTAGTATGCTGAGCATCGGTAATAATGCCGCACTGGGCGCCCGTCAAGGAGATGACCGGCTCTCCCAAAGAATCGACGGCCATCGCCAACAGGGAGATGGAAACTTGCTCCCCAGTAGACAGCAGCATGTCCATTTCCCGCCGAGGAGGTCGATCGGTAATCTGACGGGCCAGTTTGATCAACTCATCGGTGGTATCACCCAAGGCGGAGACAACAGCAACTACTTTGTAGCCTTGTTCCTTGGCCGCAACGATGCGCCGCGCAACGGCCTTGATCTTGTCTGGAGTGGCGACGGAGCTGCCTCCGTACTTTTGCACTAGAACCTTCTTTTCTCCCATCCGATCCAGTCATCCTTTCTCCTCAAACTGACATAAGGCCCCCTGGGAGGAGGGTTTGGTCCAGATAACGTGGCTTCGGACCCCTTGCTCAGCAAAGGCTGCGGCCATAGCCTCGCCCAGTCTTGCATCTTTCTGCAGGCTGAGGGCCATCACCGTAGGGCCGGCCCCGCTCAGAGCAACGCCGAGGGCTCCAGCCCCTTTGGCCGCGGCAAAAACCTCTTCCATCCCAGGCACTAGGCTTTTTCGATAGGGCTGATGCAACCTGTCTTCCATAGCGAAAGACAGGCCATCAAAGGACCCCTGGCCCAGGGCGCAGGCGAGAAAGGCCGCCCGTCCCACATTGAAGACTGCATCCTGCAACGGCACTTGTTGAGGGAGAGCAGCCCTGGCTGCTTCCGTACTCAAATGGAACTCAGGTACAACCAAGACCACATGGAGTTCGGCCGGTGGAGCAATCCTCTGGGTCCACAAGCCTCCCTCGGTCGCGAAGGAAACAACTATCCCTCCGAGGCAGGCCGGCGCCACATTATCCGGATGCCCTTCCAGGAAACTCGCCATGGCCAGGATTTCATCATCGCTGAAGACCCCATCTAGCAGGGCATTCGCCCCTACCAAGCCCGCGACGATGGCCGTCGCGCTGCTCCCCAGACCTCGGGCCAAAGGAATCCGATTGGATATTCTCACTTTAAGACCTTCGATGGCAACACCCGCGCGGTCAAAGAGAAAACGAGCGCTTCGCAAGACTAAATTGGTCTCATCCCTGGGCAAATCAGCAGAACCTTCACCGGCGATTTCCGCCGTCCAGGACCCATCCTGCGTCAGCTCCAGTTCAAAGTCATTATAAACCCCTAAAGCCATCCCGATAGCGTCAAACCCTGAACCAAGATTTGCAGTTGTTGCTGGCACTCTGATATAGACCCGCTCCATGGATCATCTTCCTCACTAGTGTACATTTTCGAGGACCCTTTGGATCTCCTCAGCATTATCAACATACAGGACCTCGGAGGGCTCTTGGATCGCGGCGCGATATCCATCCTTCAAACCGTGTCCAGTGGCCAACAAGACGACATTCTCCCCGGGCTTGAAAAACCCTTGACCTGCCAGCTTGACTAATCCCGCCAAGGCTGCCGCTCCCGACGGATCAAGAAAAAGGCCTTCTAGCCGCGCAATCAACTGGTAGGCTGCGACAATTTCATCATCGGTGACTTTTTCCAACAGCCCACCGGACTCCTCCACCGCATCAAGGACCCCTTGCCAGTTGGCGGGGCGGCCAATCCGAATAGCCGCAGCAAGGGTCTGGGGGTCGGGGATGGCATGTCCAGCAATGAAAGGGGCAGCTCCATTCCCCTGGAAGCCAAGCATCCTCGGTGCACGGTTCTTGTTGTTGCCGTACTCCTTAAAGCCCTGCCACAAGGCCGCCATAAACCCCCCATCACCTACAGGCAAGGCCACGTAGGTGGGCGGCTGTCCCAATTGATCGCATATCTCGAAAGCGGCCGTCTTTTGGCCGTGCAAGGCGTACGGATTGAGGGAATTAACCAGGACAAACCGGTTCTCCACCGCGATTTCTTGGGCCATCGCCGCGCAATCATCATAATTGCCCCGGACCGCGCATACACGGGCGCCATAGATCAGGGTCTGGGCCATTTGTCCGGCGATGACCACCTCTTCCGGAGCTAGGGCAATACACCGTATGCCTGCCCTGGCCGCATAGGCGGCTGCGGAAGCGGAAGCATTGCCCAGGGAGGGGCAAATCACCCCAGGGACATGCTCCTCCAAGGCTTTGCTCACCATCAAGGTCATTCCTCGGTCCTTAAAAGACCCCGTTGGATTGAGGGCATCATTCTTAATGTACAGCTCGGCCCGCAAACCTACTTGTCTGGCCAGCCGCCGGGCACACACCAGCGGCGTATTGCCTTCCAACAAGGTTACCACCGGCATCTCCTCGGTGACAGGCAAGTACTTTCTGTACTTGCCGATGATGCCGGGCCATGGTTCACCATGTTTCATCGACGCGGTTCGCCCTCCACCCTGATTGTATTGGTAATCTCGCGGACAACGGCAAGACGGGTAATCTGATCCAAGGCACGCGCCATGTTTTCATGTTTTACCTCATGGGTGACAAACACCAGGCTGACGGGGTCCTCCCCTTTGCCTTTCTGGATGACCGATTCGATGCTGACGTCGTTTTGGCCGAAGCAAGAGGCAATGCCCGCCAAGACCCCAGGCCGGTCCACCACCAGCATCCGCACATAGTACCTGGATGTTGTCTGGCCGATGGGAATGATGGGTTTGTCCTGCCGCATCATCTTGACCCGGCCGTTAACCTTGCTTTGCAGGTTGCGCACCGCATCGATGATATCGCCGACAACGGCGCTGCCGGTCGGCATCTCCCCCGCACCGCGCCCGTAGAACATGAGGTCGCCAACTGCATCCCCCTGGACGAAAACGGCATTAAAAACGCCCTGCACCGCTGCCAGGGGATGATGGGTGGGAATGAAGGTTGGATGAACGCGAACTTCAATGCCTTCGTCCCTCTCCTTGCCGATGGCCAGCAGCTTAATCACATACCCGAGTTCCCGGGCCGACTCAATATCGGCGGGAGTGATGGCCCTGATGCCCTCCACATAGACCTGCTCCAGGGGAATCCGGGCATCGAAGGCAAGGGACGCCAAGATCGACAGCTTGTACGCCGCATCTAACCCATCCACATCGGAAGAAGGATCGGCCTCGGCGTAGCCTAGCTCTTGCGCCTGTTTGAGCACCTCATCAAAAGGCGCCTTCTCTTCAGTCATCTTCGTCAAAACATAATTGGTAGTGCCGTTGATGATCCCCATCACCGTACGCAGACGATTGGCAGTGAGTCCTTCCTTCAACGGCATGATCAAGGGTATGCCCCCGCCAACGCTGCCTTCAAAATAGACATCGGTCCTGTTCGCTGCGGCGGCGGTGAAGATCTCATCGCCGACCTTAGCTAGAACCTCTTTGTTCGCGGTAACCACATGTTTGCCCGCGGTGAGGGCCTTGAGGATGTAGTCCCGGGCAGGCTCCACCCCGCCCATCACTTCGACGACGATATCGATCTCAGGGTCTTGGAGAATCAAGTTAGGATCTGTGGTCAGTGTGTCGGCCGGCAGCTGGACCCTCCGTTCCTTCTCGAGGCTGCGGACCAACACTCGCTTAATGTGCAGTTCCGACCCGACGCGCCGGGCGATTTGATCTCCGTTCTGCTGAATTATCTTCACAACCCCACTGCCGACCGTCCCGAGCCCAAGCAAGCCGATGGAAACCCTTTTCAACCGCACCACCTCTGTGCCTCGGTAATAAACATACCATTTGTTTGTATCATTATATCATCAGTCAACTATGAAAGAAAGTCCAAAGGGCGCTCTAGTGGAGATCTAGGACGTTTTAGGGAGGATAGCCTGACTAGAGACCCGACATGGCCAGAAAGACAATGGGGCATGCGGACGGGTCGGTCAACATGCCCCGGAAAACACAGAAGGCGGCTTGTCCAGTTACTGTACAGCCTCTTTGAGGGCCTTACCCGCTCGAAAGACAGGCATGTTGCGCGCCTCGATCTCGATGGTCTCACCGGTCTGGGGGTTCCGGCCCGTGCGGCCAGCCCGGTGGCGAACTTCAAAAGTACCAAACCCGACCAACTGAACCTTGTCCCCCTGGGCTAAGGCCTCCATGATGGTGTTGAATACCGCATCCACTACCCGACCGGCATCCTTCTTCGTTATCGCCGCCCTCTCAGCGACAGAATCGATGAGATCTGCTTTGGTCATCCTCTCACCCCCTTTCCGTCAGCTAGTTCAGTGGTAGCTTGTCCCGTCACTGGGAGCTTTATGACCCTGTCGTCCCCGAAACCCCGACAAACAGGGCCTTTTTCATATCTGGGGTCGGCCAGGCTCACCACCCGGCCAGGCCCATTACAAGATAATGCAGATGAGACCACCGCTGCCTTCGTTAATGATCTTACTCAAAGTCTCCTGCAGTTTCTCTTGGGCAACTTCCGGCATCCGCTGCAGCTTGCCGGTAATGCCCTCTTGGATAATCTCGTGCAAGGCTTTGCCCAGAAAGTCGGTCTTCCAGATCTGTTCGGGATCCCGTTCAAACTGGGTCGACAGATACTGGACCATATCCTCTCCTTGTCTCTCCGTGCCCACGAAGGGCGCCACCTCAGTTAGGATGCTAGCCCTGATCATGTGGATGGATGGAGCGCTTGCCCTCAGCCTGACGCCAAACCGGCGCCCCTGGCGGATCAGCTCCGGTTCATCGAAGGTGATGTCTTCCAACCTGGGAGCAACGATTCCATAGCCTGTCGTGTAGACATCCTGCAGAGCATCGGCCACCTTATCATATTCCCGTTTTGCCGCCACCAGCTCACGCATCAACCGCATCAGATGATGGTCGCCGGTGACCTCAACTCCCGTCATCTCCGTTAGCACCTGGTAGAACAGCTCCCGACGAGCGGCAACCTCAATGGTAGCCGATCCGGTCCCTGGATCCAAGGCCGCGAGTCGCACCTTGTCGACGAACTCATATTGCCCCAGCTCATCGACAGCCCTTTGCAGGTCCCGCAGGCGGCCAACCTGCTCCACCGTGGAATAGACGGCCTCTTGAAACTGGCTCGCCAGCCAGTGGCTCGGATCCATCTCATCCACCCAACAAGGCAAGTGAATGCCGATCTCCCGCACCGGGAACTCGAACAGAATCTCCTTGAGAATGTTAGTCACATCTTCTATGCCCATCCGGAGACAATCAACGGGCTGCACCACCACATCATACTTTTCCGCAAGCTCCCGGGCTAGCTCCAGGGTCCGCTGGGCCCCCGGCTGGACCGAGTTGAGCACCACAATGAAGGGCTTGCCCAGCTCCTTGAGCTCTGCGATGACCCGCTCTTCCGCGGGCAAATAGTTCTCCCGCGGGATATCGGTAATGGACCCATCGGTCAACACAACAAGACCCAATGTCGAATGGTCCGCGATCACCTTGCGGGTGCCTAGTTCGGCCGCTTCTTGAAATGGGATCTCATATTCAAACCAGGGGGTGCGGACCATCCTCGGGCCCGTTTCCCCTTCATAGCCCAACGCGCCCTCGACAGAATAGCCGACGCAGTCAACCAACCGGACCTTGCACTTCAGCTCCTCCTGGATAGTAATCTCCACCGCCTCATCGGGAACGAATTTCGGCTCGGTGGTCATGATAGTTCGACCAGCCCCACTTTGGGGTACGGCATCACGCGTCCTTTCCTTGTCATGCTTGTTGGGGATATTAGGCAGCACCAAAAGATCCATGAATCTCTTAATGAAGGTGGATTTGCCGGTACGCACCGGCCCGACGACCCCGATGTAAATGCTGCCGCCGGTCCGTTCGGCAATGTCGCGGAAGATATCAAATTTCTCCATCTAGCCTTCCCTCCCTCAAATTGGGTCCACCCTCGCCGGGAACACTCAATAACGTTACATCTATATTGGTGTTCCAGGCGAAATATGCCCGAAGGAGGACAAAAACTCCAGCTTCAACAGGAATTGTCAAGGCCATCAATTGATTTATACTCCCCAAAGCTGGCGAAGACTACCAAATAGCTGCGAAAGGGAAAGGAAGGCTATACTGGGTCAATGAAGGGCATCAGATCGTCGAGTTCGCACTTAGCTCCCCGCTGCATCAGCGCCGCCACTCCATCTTCCGGTCGCTCCCCACGAAACAGGATATCGTACACTTTGCTGGCGATGGGCATTTCCACGCCTTGTTTGCGGGCAAGCTCTACCGCGGCCACCACCGTGGGGATCCCTTCGACCACCATGTTCGTTGACGCGAGCACCTCTTCTAGCGAGCGTCCTCCGCCAAGGAGCCTTCCCGCCCAAGCATTTCGGCTGTACTTGCTAACACAGGTGCCAAACAAGTCGCCAACGCCAGAAAGCCCTGTGAAGGTCAGGGGACTTGCTCCCATCCGGACTCCGAGACGAGCCATTTCGACCATACCCCGCGTGATGATGGCGGCTTTAGCGTTGTCGCCGAGCCCCAGCCCATCGGCTATCCCCACAGCCAGGGCAATCACGTTCTTCAAGGCTCCGGCCAGCTCTACACCAACCAAGTCCGCGTTGGTGTAGACCCGAAACCAAGGCGCCATGAGCAAATCGCGGGCCTCAACAGCGATGTCCTGATCCTCACAGGCGATCACCGATGCGGCGGGCAAGCCTCGCCCCACTTCCTCCGCGTGGTTGGGGCCGGACAGGACCGCAACTCTTCCCCGCTGCTCCGGGATCTCCTCGGCAATGACTTGGGACAGCCTCAACAGGGAGCCCTGCTCGAGGCCCTTGGCCCCATTGATGAGCAGGGGCTCCGCCAGGGGCTCGCGAAATCTCCGGACGAGGCTGCGCAGGCCTTGGGATGGAACGGCGAGAATCACCCCGCAGCACCCCTCCGTATCCAGCCGGTCACCGCTGATCGGCGTTATCCCCTCAGGCAGGCTGATGCCGGGCAAGTAACGGACATTTTCCCGCCGCTCGGCAATATCCTCCATCAGTTCCCTGTTTCTACCCCATAGACTGACCTGCATGCCCTTGCGGGCCAGCAGGACTGCCAAGGCCGTTCCCCAGCCGCCAGCCCCTATGATGACTACTTCTTGGCGCATCAATTCTTCTCCTTAACCCGTTGACCGATCTTGAATTCCTCCCCCGCCAAAAGCCGCCGCATGTTGGGCCGATGGCGCCATATGATCAGGGTTGCCAGGGCAAAAGACCCTAGAATAAGTTGGATTGGCTGGTCAAATAGCCAGGCGGCAAGGGGAAGGGCCATTGCCGCGCCAATGGAGCCAACAGAGATGTAACGAGTGAAAAACACCAGGATAAGCCAAATAGCTGCGACCAAAATGACTACCCGGGGCATTAAGGCCAGTAATACGCCGAGGCTAGTGGCAACTCCCCGACCTCCCCTGAAGCGGAGGATAAAGGGCCAATTATGGCCAACGATGGCCAGAATCCCAGCCAGGACGGGAGTCCACACGCTCTGCCCGAGATGCCGGGCAAGGATTACCGCGGCCATGCCTTTGCCCGCATCCAGAACCAAAGTCAAGACTGCCGGCCACACCCCGAGGGTGCGAAGTACATTAGTTGCTCCCACATTCCCCGAGCCGTAGTCTCTAATATCGATTTTTTGCAAGCGTCCGACTAAGTAGCCAAAACTCAAGCTCCCAATCAAGTAAGCGGCAACTAATGCCAGCACATCCCCCACCGGATAACACCTCTACTCTCTTGCTCTTGCCTTGATGATGATCGGATTGCCATGGAACCCATAAGTCTCCCGCAGACAGTTCTCTAGATAGCGCCGATAGGAGAAGTGGAGCAGCTCCGGATTGTTGACAAACAGTAGGAAAGTCGGCGGCTGCACTTGGGTCTGCACCATATAGTATGCTTTGAGCCTGACGCCGCGGCGGGACGGCGGCTGCACCCGCGCGATAGCATCCTGGAGCAGCCTATTCAGAGTTCCAGTGCTCACCCGGATGCAGGATTGGTCCGCCACATAGTCCACCATGTCCATCAATCGGGGAAGACGCTTCCTTGTTAGGGCCGATACGAACACGATGGGCGCATAATTGAGAAAGGCCAGCTGCCTGCGGATATGTTCTTCAAACTCCCGCATGGTATCCTGTTTTGACTCAATTAGATCCCACTTATTGACCACGATGATGATGCCTTTACCGCTTTCATGGACGAAGCCGGCAATGCGCTGGTCCTGTTCGACGACCCCAGCAGTGGCATCGAGCAGAAACAAACACACCGTTGAACGCTCCACCGCCCTTAAGGTCCGGTAGACGCTATATCTTTCGACGGAATCATCAATTCTGCTCTTCCGGCGCATCCCTGCCGTGTCGATTAACGTATAGGCGCGGCCGTTGCGGGTGAAGTGGGTGTCAATAGCATCCCTCGTTGTCCCCGGGATATCGGTCACGATGACCCTTTCCTCTCCCAAAATGGCGTTGACCAAGGAGGACTTGCCCACATTTGGGCGACCCACTACCGCAACTTTGAGCCCTTCATCTTCAGTCTCCCCTTCAGAGGGTTCATCAGGGAATCGATCCACTACCAGATCCAACAGATCGCCTATATTCCGCCCATGCTCCGCGGAAACAAACACTGGATCGCCAAGGCCAAGGGCATAAAACTCCATGGCATGGCTGACGATCTCCCTGCTGTCTACCTTGTTCGCCACCAAGATGAGGGGCTTGTTGGCCGCCCGGAGGATTCTGGCCACTTCCTCATCATGGGGGGTGAGACCTTGCCGGGCGTCGACGACGAACAAGATCACATCCGCCTCTTCGATGGCCAGCTCCACCTGGAGGCGCACCTGACGGGTTATATCGCAATCCCCGGACTCCAGCCCCCCTGTGTCAACCAGGATAAAAGGACGGCCTCGCCACGTGCTTTCCGCATAGAGGCGATCCCGGGTAATCCCCGGCTCATCTTCAACAATGGCCATCCGCCGCTCAATGATCCGGTTGAAAAGGGCCGACTTGCCCACATTCGGGCGCCCGACGATGACGACCAGCGGTTTAGCCTTCCCCACTGCCCCGACACCTCCCCAAGCTCAATTCCTGTAGGCGTTGAAGGAGACTCAAAGGGCCAGTGACCGGTTCAACGGGCACTGACAGCCGCTTTTCCAGTTCCGCGAGGGACATGTTATCAAGAAACACATCGCCATCTCGCTTGAGGCTAACCGCGGGTATGAACAAGACTTCCCCCAATTCCTGACCCATCAGACAATGCAGCAGATCCTGCCCCGTAAGGAGGCCCGCCACATCCACACACTCCCCGAAGAATCGGTTCGGCACCCCGTAAACCGTCCCCTCCACACCCATAGCTCCTAGAGCACTGGCCAGCTCCTCAAGGAGGGGCAAAGCTAGAAGCCCTGTGGCCATGCTCACCCGTCGACCAGCAAGGTCAGGGGCCGGCCGGATAGCCCCTAATTCCTCAAGAAAAAGGGCTGTCATGCCGACGCCATTTTCCAATTGGGGACAGTCCTCATATGTCTCCCGGGGCGGCACAGGCAAACCGGCTTTGAAATACAGCTCATCCGCCGCCCAAAGGAGGCGGGTGCCATACTTGGCGAGCATCTGCTCCTGCCAGCCTTCCACCAGGGCAATTACTTCCCTGGCCATCGCCGGGTCCACGGGGTTTACGCCTTCTCGGTACCTTGTCAACCCCACCGGCACGATGGCGATGGACCTGATGTGGGGCCAGCAGGCGCAAAGGTAAGCGATCGTCTCCGCTAAAACATCGCCATCGTTAAATCCAGGACACAAGACTACCTGCCCGTGGACTTGCAGTCCCGCGGCAGCCAGCCATTGCAGCTGGTGGCCGACTAGGCGGGCCTTGGGATTGCCCATGAGGGTTTCCCTAACCTGGGGATCGACGGCGTGGACGGAAACATACAAAGGACTTAAGCGCAGATCGAAAACCCGCTGCCAATCATCCGCCTCCATGTTGGTCAAGCTGATGAAATTGCCTTGCAAGAAAGATAAGCGATAGTCGTCATCTTTGACATATAAGCTAGGACGGAGACCTTTGGGCAGCTGATCGACAAAACAAAACATGCATCGGTTCCGGCACAAGCGCCATCGATCGAAGACCGCCTCGGCAAAGAGCAGACCCAGTTCCTCTTCCTCATCCTTTTCTACTTCAATCAAGTATTGGGTCCCATCAGGTTTAGCTATGTGGAGCTTTATGACCTCCTGGGCCTGGAAATACTGGTAGTCAATTAAATCCCGTATATGATGGCCGTTCATGCTGATCAGTTGATCGCCGGCCCCGATCCCTGCTTCTTCAGCTGCGCTGCCGCGCAGGACACCAGTGATGCATACCATCGCGATTATCCGTCCTTTGTCATTCCCCGTTCCTGCAGCTAACTTCTACTTTGCCCATTGTTTTCCTCCTTAGCCTTGAGCCAAAGGTCAGCCTGCACCCCCTTGACCAGCTTGATGAGATCGCGATAAGCTTGCTGCGTCCCCCTGATGACCAAGGGGCGTCCAAGACCCACCCAGTCGGCCACTCGGGAGAGGTACCCGCCCAACCTCATTTTCCAGTTCACATGGGGCAACGTATCGATGAACAAGGTTTCCTCCGGATGGCCGCCACTGAGGGCAATACCCGCCCGAATAACCCGGGCAATGATGGCCGGATCACAACTGCCCCGCCCTAGAATGTAGACTTGGTTTCCCCACTCATCTTCGCCACAGTGGATCAGCTCCCCTTTAATATCCGCCGACACTTTATCATAGTAGTCAGTCTTCATCAACTCTTCCGCCGAAGGAATCCTGTCGTCGGGCAACCGTCCCAGGTGGATCGCCGCCGCGATGGGTGAAGAATGGGTGCCTCCGTAGCAGCTGTAGATGATCTTCATCAGCCAGAAATCCCCCCATTATTGATGGATGACGACGATGTAAGTACCGTTGCCCACATCGTGAATCACACCGCCAGCAATCCGGCTGATGTATGCAGCAACCCTTTCCTTTTCTTCACTGGAATTGACATAAAAGATCGGCAGCCCCCCTCCCACCTTGTGGGGCTCTTCCGTGATGGCTGCAAAGAGCCTAGGTCCCCCTTCCACTTTGTCACCCCCCTATGGCATAATCTTGCTCGGCTCGGCCGCGGAGGGCCTGCGGACTGAGTCTTCAAGGACGGGAGTCTGCCGGACGGCGGCAATCAGGGCCTCCATGTTCTTTTCCGCCGGAACAATGACCAAAGCCACCACTCCGCTGACCAGATCCCGGCGGGCCAGCGGCATGAACTCCTTGTCGCTCACGTCCATCCGCACCCCACAGAGGGTCGCGGCATCGTGGACGATGGCCTGCCGCTGACCGACGTTGCCGAGGGTCGCTTTGGCATCGATGCTCTTCGGCACAATTGCCACCGCTAGGCCCTGTTCCAGATAAGTCTGCCTGGCTTCAGGCTGACCGATGTTCATCAGCTGAACTCCCTCGACAACCAGGAGCGGACCATCGAAGGCTATGTCTGCTGGTCGCACATGGGCGATGTCCCCCACCACCGACCGGGTGATGGAGCGCTTAAGGATCACAATCGTGACAAGACCAAAGACGATGCCCATCCCGCCGGCAAGGACGGGGCTGTCCCAGCGGCTGCCGACTTGGACCCCCAAGGAGGCCACCAGCCCAACTAGCATGGCTAGGTAGTTCCTGGCTTCGAAGGTCTTGGCGATTCCTTCGATATAGGCGGTGCCCCGGGGCACTAGTTCCGTTTTTTCGAGTCGCTCGAGGGTCTCCCGTTCAATCTTGCGGACCTCCCGAAACTGGGTAACTGCCAGGGCCAGGAAGGAGGCGGCGGCGAACTCCTTCGCGGCGATGGCCGGAATCGCGATTGACCCGAGGAACGCGGCCACGAACCCAAAGGCCAGGTGAACCACGTATGCTTGGGGATAACTAGGATACTGACGATAATCGACATGGAGAAGGAGCAGTCGCCCCAGGCTCCCCATCAAAGTCCCGATGGCGATGACTGTTAGATGTTCCAAGAGGACCACCCCCACATAGATGATGGGTGCCGCAGCACCCATCTGCTACCGGCCCCTCCCCGCCGCATGGTACTCATTTATCATCTTCTCCTGGCTTTCTTCGCCGCAAAAGGCCCAGGGCGTTGGCCATTTCCCGACTGATAAAGCCTCGCAGCCGCGCCTTGAACTCCTCAAGACTGCCAACGTTCAAGGCAACAAAGCCAAGGCCGCCCAAGAGGGTGAGGAAAAGCACCCAGGCTACCGCCTTCAAGGCAGCGCCGCCTAGCTGCCGGGCGGCCCTAGGCCGCTCCGCGGGCGTGAAGCCGGCCGCGGCGGGAATGACGCGGGCAAAGGCCCAAGCTGACTTTTGGGCCTCTTCTAAGCTAGTTGTGTGGGCTCCCATCTCCAATAGCATCATCCTGGGGCCGATGTCCTGATTGTAGTTGCCCTTGGCGTGGAAAATTCCCTCGATTATCCCGGGAACCTCCTTATCCGCTACCGCTTTTATCCGCTTCGCATATTCCAAATTGGCCTGTTGATTTGGGTTCTGCCTCCCCACCACCAGGCGGACTTTGGTCATTTGCTCGCCGTCGATGGTAGTCCGGTAGACCTCGGGCGGGACTGCATCCCGGTGAACGTCAAAGAGGGCGACCGCGCCTTGCTGCAGCAGTTCTTTGACCGTTCGCCGCGACCGAACGTATGCGCCGCCATCATGGGGATTGTGGTTGTTGTCCGAGCGCAAGACGCGCAGACCCAGCTCCTCGAGGGCCTGTTGGAAACTCTTGCCTACCTCGTAAATATCCCCTGTTTCCTTGCTGTCAGTGCCGCTGGTAGGTACGTAGGATTCGGCGCTGTGGGTGTGATAAATCCCAACTGGTCCGTCGTTGCTGCCTTGGGCTACAAGCTGGGTCAAGAAGCTTGACGAACTATCGGAGAGGGAGGGCAGCTCAATTTCCCCAAGACAGTCGACCAACACTCGATCACCATCGATCGCCTCCACCCGATACTCTTTGTTGTCGGCGCTGATGTAGGTATCCCCCGGATCGAGGTGGCGGGCAGTCATGGTCACCACCGCACCAGTGCTGCGATCGATAAGGGAGTAATATCCCCCGTCGAGCCGTTCATCCTCATCCTGCGCCAAAGCCACTGCAGAAAGGACGAAAAGGAGCATCAGCATCCAGCCAAGTTTTTTAGCCTTCACCTTGGCCACCTCCCTTTTCACCGGCATCTGTCAGCTCTGCGGAGAATTCTTCGTCTGCAGCTCCGTCCCTTGGCCGGGCCATTTCTCCCGCCGGCCCGCCCCCTAGCCGCTCCCTCGTCTCTCCGACGAGCTCAGCAAGGCCCACGGCAATCACTCCGGCTAGGACGATACTATCAAACACCCCCGCTCCTCCAATGGCCATGGTGGCCGGCAGCCTTCGCGCCAGGTTCCTGGCGAGGCTGATGACATCCAGGAGCAAAATGCCCATCGTCCCAGCGATGAACGCAGCCCGCCGCGACCGGCCTGCCAGGTACCCAACCAGGCCGGCCACGATGCTGAAAAGCCAGATGGGATCGATGAAGTCCCTCTCCGGCGGCTCAAAATCGGTCAGTTGGCTGATTCCCCAAAGGAAGCCGGCGGTCACCAGGGCGGCAAGGAGGGCCCGCACCTTCTCCCGCGGCTCATCGGCCCGGGCCAGGAGAAAAATGGCCAGGGCAAGGGGAACTACCGCACCTCCCACGTTGATGCTTAGATCAACACTATTCCTTAGAATGGGGATATCGATCAGGCTGCCAAGGAGCATCAGGCCAATAAACAGCAGCGCTTGTTTGTCGGTCAGCCGCATGCGGTCTAGGACCCTTTGAGCAAGTCCGAAATAGACCAGGGCGGCCACTGCCAGCAATACGATCAGTCCCACAGGCATGCACCAATTCCCCCTCTTGGTCCATATTTCTCGGTTATGGTGCCCTTGCCCCCGGGGTCTTATGCCTGACAGTCCCCGCAGGATAATTGCTCCTTTGGGCCAAACTGGCAAGAAAAAAGGCAAAGGATACCGTCTAGTGATATCCCTTGCCTTGGGGCCCTATTAAATCTGGTTGGGCAGCCGCCTAGTCATCTACTTGGTCGAACAGCTCGGCCAAGTCATCCCCGATCATGTCACCGATTGTTACTGTATCGGCATCGCTGGGGGAGTAGCGGGGAGGAGTCTCTTCCACTGGCTCCGGACTGGCCTTGGGCACCTCTCGGATGCTCAGGCCAATGCGATGGGCATCCCCGTCGATGCTAAGTATCTTAACTTGGACTTGTTCGCCCTCTTGTACTACTTCCCGGGGATCGTTGACATGGTGGTCAGCCATCTGGGAAATATGGACTAGGCCTTCAACTCCATCCTCTAGCTTGACGAAGGCGCCAAAATCCACCACCCGGGTTACCTGTCCCTCGACGATTTCTCCTACCCGATAGCGCTCTTCAATGTCATCCCAGGGATCAGGGAGGGTCTGCTTCAAGCCCAAGGAAATCCTTTCATTTTCCCTGTCCACGTTCAACACCATGACCCGGATCTCATCATTCTCCGAGACGATGTCCGAGGGATGATTAACCCGACTCCAAGCCATCTCGGAGACATGCAAGAGGCCCTCTACGCCTGAGCCAATATCCACAAAGGCGCCAAAATCAGTTATTCTACGGACGATGCCTGTAACAATTTGACCCTCTTGCAGTTCAGCAAAAATCCGGGCCTTGGCCTCTTGATATTCTTCCTCCAGGACCTCTTTGCGGGACAGGACGACATTGTTGCGTTCCCGATCCAACTCGATAACCTTCAAGCGCAAGTTCTGGCCTACATATTCATCTAGGTTCTCCACATAATTGCGGGCAACGTGGGATGCCGGCACAAAACCTCTGACGCCCACATCGACCAAGAGGCCGCCCTTGACCCGCTCCCGGACCCTAGCTTCGATGACTTGCCCGGTCTGGTGAGCTTCCTCAAGGGTCTCCCAAGTCTTGATGGTGTCGGCGCGCCGCTTGGAGAGCAGGACATTGCCTTCGTCCTCCACCCGGGTCACAACCACCTGGATCTCATCACCGCACTTGATGACATCCTCAATTGATTGGCCGGACCGAAGACCCAGCTCCCGGAAGGGAATTACCCCTTCTGACTTGTACCCGATGTCGACCAAGACTTCATCGTCGCCAACTTGAACCACATGCCCCGTGACCATTTGTCCCGGGGTGATGGTCATGAAGGTTTCCTCATACTTGTCCTTCAGGCTCATATCCGACTCGCTTGCGGCTGCCTCCGGCGCCCCCTCTTCCCCTTCCGGCGCAGCTTCCTCGACCGCGCCATCGTTCTGCGAAACCGTTTCTTCGGTTTCTTCTGGATTTAGGGCATCCATTTCTTCCATAGTCTGCTTTTCCTCGCTGAACTCCTTCATTCTCCTGATAACCCCCTCAATTAACCATGTGGGCGTGGAGGCCCCCGCCGTGATCCCCACCCTCGTCACGGAGTCGAACCACTCCTTTTTCAGTTCCGCTTCCGTTTCGATGTGGTACGTGCGAGCACCACCTTGACCACACATTTGTGCCAGTCGCGAGGTGTTAGCACTATTGTGCCCCCCAACAACCAGCATAACATCCACCTTTTGTGCCAAGTCATACGCTGCTGCCTGCCGCTGGGCAGTAGCAGGACAGATGGTATTGTAAACCCTGATTTCCTCCGCCTTCTCCATTAAGGCCGCGACACATGCCCGGTAGTTGTCGAAGGATTGGGTAGTCTGGGCTACTACTCCCATGCGCGCACACCGGGACAGCTCCTTAGCCTCTGCTGGGGTTGCGATGACCCACCCCTGGCCTTGCAGAGAACCAAGGACAGCTTGTATTTCCGGATGGCCAACCTCGCCGACCACAACTACTTGGTAGCCGTTCTTCTCCAGGTCGCTAGCCCAGCGAATGGAACGCCTGACGAAGGGGCAGGTGGCATCCACCAGCTTCAACCCTCGCCTCTGGGCATCCTCCCTGAGGGAGGCCGGCACGCCGTGGGAGCGGACAACCAAGTATCCCGACTCCACCTCATCCAAGGTGCCAGCTACCATGACGCCCATTTGTTCCAACTGGGCAACTGCCTGGGGGTTGTGGATCACCGGACCTAATGAGTAGATTCGCTCTTTATTCGCCGCAGCTGTGTTGGCAGCCTCTACCGTTAAGTCCAGGGCACGCTTGACCCCAAAACACAACCCGGCATGCTTTGCCAGGATAATCTCCAAACACCCACTCCCTCCCACTTATTATTTTCCCAGCATTTTAAAACAATGCTGCTTCATCCGCCGCATTTGTAATTCGTTGTCACTACCGTAAATCCTTCCCGTCCACCTTCCTCCAGCATTTGCGCGATGCTGTTCCTAATTTCCTGTGTCAACTCAACTAATTCATGCTTGGCAACCCTCTCCTTCTTCCCCGGCACCATGATTGGCTTGCCCACAGCAACTCGCACGGCCGACCCTCGAAATGGCTTCTTAGTGTACCAAGTGATGGCAACAGGAAGGATCGGGGAGCCTGTTTTCAAGGCCAAGAGGGCCGCACCGTTGTGGAAAGGGCGAAGTCCAACCCCTCGGGTTGTGCCTTCGGGAAAGACGCCGACAACACCTCCTTCCCTAAGTATTTCCTGAGCCCGACGAATTGCCCCGCGATCTGCCGCCCCCCGCTCCACGGGAAATGCTCCCAACTTCGTGATTATCCAGCCTAAAGGGAACCACTGAAAGAGTTCCTTCTTGGCCATGAAATGCACTAAACGAGGGAAGATGAAGTAAAGGAGGGGGGGATCGAGTTTGCTTGTATGATTAGCCGCCAGAATGCAGCCTCCTTCAGGAGGGACCTGTTCGAGGCCAAGAACCTCGAAGCCATATACCACCTGGAAGACAAACCGGCCAACCTTCCGCAACAATCGGTACATCACGGGGTATCTTCCCCCTTTATCGCCAAGGCCAGCTGCACAATTTGATCCACTACCTCGTCCACATCCAATTCCGTCGAATCGATGATGATGGCATCATCGGCGATCCGGAGCGGGCCGACTTCTCGTTCTCGATCCATCTTATCCCGGGCCCTGATTTCCTGTTCCACCTCTTCCCGGGAGGCCTCCACTCCCTTCTCCTGCCACTCCAATTGACGGCGCCTGGCCCGTTCGGCCAACGAAGCGGTCAAGAATATCTTCAGTTCAGCTTCGGGAAGGATGACGGTCCCCACATCCCTCCCATCCATGACCACTCCTCCTTCAGCCCCCATTTGCCGTTGACATTCCACAAGGAAAGCCCGCACTAAGGGTATGCAGGCCACCTCCGAGACGAGGGCTGTCACTTGGGGTGTACGGATGGCCTCAGAGACATCTTCCCCGTTGAGGAGCGTCCTTCCCGACCGGTACACGATCGATGTTTCCTCAAGGAGCCTGGACATCCCTTCTTCATCCTGGGGACTGATCCCCATTCTCACGGCCTGCAAGGCGACAGCGCGATACATGGCGCCCGTATCCACGTATGTATATCCCAAGCGCTCCGCAACGCAGCGGGCAACGGTGCTCTTGCCGGCACCAGCAGGTCCGTCGATAGTGATGGTCAGTCTCTTAGTCATGCAACCTCCACCTGTAGGCCTAGATCCGTCAACACATCGATGAATCCGGGAAAGGAAACATCAGCACAGTCAAAACCCGTGACGATGACCGGCTGCTTCGCCAGCAGGCCGGCACAAGCCAGGGCCAAGGCCAGCCGATGGTCCCCGCGGCTGGAGACGGCTCCACCCCTTATTTCCTGGGGGCCATCGATGACGAGACCGTCGTCCCTAGTCTCGACGACGACTCCCAGCTCTCCTAAAGCTGCCCCCAGCTCCTGGATCCTGTCTGTCTCCTTTACCCGCAGTTCCCTCGCATCCCGCACAACCGTCCTTCCCTTCGCTTTGGCGGCGACGACGGCCAGGATGGGGATCTCATCAATCAGGCGGGGAATCATCCCGCCCGCCACCGTGACGCCTCGCAGCTCTGTCCCCTCCACCACCACATCGGCTACCGGCTCGCCGCAGACCTCCCGCTCCTTCTCCAGCTCAACGGTCGCGCCCATCGCCCGCAGCACATCGAAGAAGCCCGTTCGGGTCGGGTTCACCCCCACATTCTCCACCCTTAGTATGCTCCCGGGGGAGCAGGCGGCAACGGCGATGGGAAATGCCGCGGAAGATAGATCGCCGGGGATGGCGATGTGCCGCCCCCGGGGCTCCTCCGTGACCGGGCCGATGGCGACCCACCCATCACCTTTGGCGATGGGGATGCCGAAATAGCTCATCATCCGTTCGGTATGGTCCCGGGAAAGCCACGGCTCGGCTACCTTGCTCACCCCCGATGCGTAAAGGGAGGCAAGCAAGATAGCCGATTTCACTTGGGCTGAAGGAACAGGTGTGCGATAAGAGATCGGCTTGAGAGGGCCTCCTCTGATGGCCAAGGGGGGAAAGCGTCCCTCGCTTCGCCCATCGACCTGGGCTCCCATTTCCCGCAAGGGGTTGGCAACCCGGTCCATGGGACGTTTGCACAAAGAAGCATCGCCCGTCAAGATGGTCAAGAAGTCATGTCCCGCCACGACGCCCGCCAGCAGCCTCATCGTCGTCCCCGAGTTTCCCGCATCGAGGACTGCGGTGGGTTCAGACAAACCCCTCAGTCCCCGGCCTTCGATGAGGAGGCTGTCCTCATCCCAGCGGAATCTGACCCCTAATAGATCAAGGCAGGCCAAGGTAGACAGGCAATCGGCACTCTGCAAGAACCCATCTACTTTGGTCTGCCCAGTGGCCAACGAACCTAAGATCGCTGCTCTGTGCGAAATCGACTTGTCGCCAGGCACCCTAATAGTCCCCACAAGCCCATCACAAGGCTTGATGCACAAATCCATCCTCTAGTACAACCTACCTCTCCCGGGCAGTAAAACCGGCAGCGCGTAAGACGGAAACGGCTCGCTGTACTGACTCCCGATTACCCAGGCCTAAACGCAACGTTCCGCCCTCACCCTCCCGTACACGCAATATTTCTATGTCCACGATGTTTATTCCTTCTTGAGCCAGCAAAATTGCCACCCTGCCGATGGCCCCCGGCTCATCGGCCAAGACGACAACCAGCTCATACAAGGGAGCCAGCATCCCTTTCACCTTCGCCGGTATCTCCTGCCGCACTTTGCGGGCATCATCCAGGGCTGCAACAAGCTCGGCTTCCTGGCCTAGGGCCAGCATATCCCTCATGGAGCGGATTACCCCCTGGAACTCGTCGATCATCTCCAGAACCCGTTCCTTGTTGCTCAGGAAGATATCCCGCCAAAGGTAGGGATCTCCCCCAGCGATCCGCGTCGTATCTCGAAATCCGCCGGCGGCCAGGGAAAAGTAGACTTCACTGGAGGCCGCTTTGGCCAGGGTGTTCACCAGGGCGGCCGCCACCATGTGGGGCAAATGGCTCACCGCGGCAACGACCCGATCATGTTCCCAAGGGTCCATGAAAATGGGCCTCGCTCCTGTGGCTTGGACCAGCTCCAGCAGCTTTCCCGTGAGATAGTGATCCTTTTGCTCAGGAGTGGGCGTGAGCACATAGAAAGCATTCTCGAAAAGGTACGGATCGGCGGCGGCGATGCCCCCCCGCTCCGAACCGGCCATGGGATGGCCGCCAATGAAGACTACCCCCGGAGGCAAAGCCTCCTTCGCGGCGAGGAACACTGAGCCTTTGCTGCTGCCCACATCGGTCACTAAAGCCCCGGGGGCAAGATGGGCGGCCATAGCCTGCAAAACCCGGGGGATCTGACCGACGGGGGTAGCGATGACCACCACTTCTGCCTGCCTGATCCCCATCGCCAAATCGCCAGCGGCCCGGTGGACCGCTCCCATCCGGACTGCATCCTCCCGGGCGTTAGGGTCAGTATCGATGCCGATAATCTCGCCGACAACGTCGGCTCGGCGCAAGGCCATCCCAAAGGACCCGCCGATTAGTCCCAGCCCCACGATGGCCAGCCGCTGGCACAGCTTGCTCATAGACATCGCCCTACCGCTTCCGCAACCGCGGCCAGCTCGCCCATGAGCTGAGCAAACTTCTCCGGCTTCAAGGATTGGGGGCCATCGGATAAGGCCAGCTCCGGATTGGGATGGACCTCGATGATCAACCCATCGGCCCCCGCAGCGACGGCTGCTTTGCTCATCGGGCCGACCAAGCGCCACTTGCCGGTGGAATGGCTCGGATCCACCAGCACAGGCAGGTGGGATATCCGCTGGACTTCAGCAACAGCACTCAAATCAAGGGTATTGCGAGTTGCCGTCTCATAGGTGCGAATGCCCCGTTCACACAGAATCACATCATAGTTGCCCGCGGAAACGATGTATTCGGCCGCCATCAGCCACTCGGCGATGGTGGCAGCCAAGCCCCGCTTGAGGAGCACCGGCTTTTTCGCCCGGCCCACCTCGCGCAGGAGAACAAAGTTCTGCATATTGCGGGCCCCAACCTGCAGCATGTCCACATAGCGGCTCACAAGCTCCACATCCCTTGGATTGACCACCTCCGTCACCACGGGCAGCCCCGTGATGCGCCGCGCCTCCGCAAGGAGAGCCAGGCCAGTCTCTTCTAGCCCTTGGAAGGAATAAGGGGATGTTCGCGGCTTGTAGGCGCCTCCCCGCAAGACAGACGCTCCGGCCGCTTTCACAGCCTGGGCAGTCTCCAGGAGCTGCTCCTCGCTTTCCACCGCGCAGGGCCCGGCGATCACCGGGACCCTATTTCCTCCAAACTCCGCCTCACCGACGCGAACGATGGTCTTTTCCGGCTTAAACTCCCGACCAGCCAGCTTGAAGGGCTGCAGGATCGGCACGATCCTTTCAACCCCATCCATGACCTCCAGGGAGCTGACCGCCAAGCTCTTTTTCTCACCGATCGCTCCGATGATGGTGCGCTCGACGCCCCTGGACAGATGGATGTCAAAGCCAAACTCTTTCAGACGTTTAATGACTTCATCGACTTGCCTGTCCGATGCACCCCGTTCCATGACGACGATCATAGCGTGACACCACCTTCTTTTGACAGCACATCAATCAGAGCATCGATGAAACGCCGATTATCTTGCTCCCGGCCCACAGTCACCCGGATAAAGCCTGGAAGACCAAATGAATCCCCCGCCCTGATGATGACGCCTCTTTTTAGCATTGCCCCCATGAACTTTCGGGAGTCCATGCCCACATTGACCAGGATGAAGTTGCTTTCGCTGGGAAGATAGGAAAGGCCAAGACGCTCAAACTCCTGATACAAGAAGGCCTTCCCCGCCCTGTTTACGGCGCGGGATTCTTCTAGGAACTCTTCATCGGTCAAAGCGGCAAGGGCCGCAGCTTGGGCCAAGGAATTCACATTGAAGGGCTCCCGCACCCTGTTGATGGCAGCGATCACTTCGGGATCGCCAATGCCATAGCCAACCCGCAAGCCGGCAAGGCCGTAAATCTTAGAGAAGGTGCGTAAAACCACCAAGTTTTTCCGTGACGGGAGCATGGCCACCGTATCTGGGTAGGCCGGGTCATCGACATACTCATAATAGGCCTCATCCATCACCACCAGCACCCTTGGCGGTACTGCATCCAAGAACCGTTCCAGCTCTTCCACCCCCACGAAGGTGCCGGTAGGATTGTTGGGATTGCAGATGAAGACCATTTTAGTCTTTGGGCTAACAGCTTGGGCCATGGCTTCCAAATCAAAGGTGTAGTCCTTCATGGGCACCACCACATCCTGGGCGCCCATGAGCCTGGCGACAAACTGATAGACGCTGAAGGTATGCTCCGAGACGATGACTTCATCCTCTGGGATGAGGAAAGTCTCGCCCAGCATCCGCAGTATCTCATCGGAGCCATTGCCTAGGATCAGCTGCTCCGGAGCCACACCTAAATGCTTCGATAGGGCCTCCTTCAGATAGTAGGAGTTGCTATCGGGGTAGATATGGATGCGCCTTGCAGCTTCCTGGAGGGCTTTTACTCCTCTAGGACTTGGCCCCAAGGGATTCTCATTGGAGGCAAGCTTGATGACGTCATCGATTCCCAATTCCCTTTGTACCTCTTCAATGGGTTTCCCGGGAACATAAGGCTCGATGCGTAGAATGGTCGATCTGATTTCCGGCAGCTTCATCGCGATTGGTGCCCCGGGCGGCACCTACCCCCTTTCGATGACAATGCAGACTGAGATCTAGTTCAAATCGGGCCGCAGGGAAGCGGCCTCACCGAGGTAAATGTGCTTAATTTCTTCTTGCGTCCGAGGGGTGTTGACATGGAGCAGCACCCGAATGCAGCGGGGCAAGGCGCCAGGCACCGGTATCTCCCTGGCACACATCAGGGCCGGCTGCAGGAGGCCAATCTGCCGAGCGGCCTTGGCCGGGAACGCCGCGTTGAGATCATCGGTCACAGTAAAGATGATGCTAGCGATATCTCCCTTGGCCAGATCGTTTGCCCTCATAATCTCCCGCAGCAGAGTCTCCGTTGCCGCTAGGATCTGTTCCGCTGAATTTTCCTGGACAGTAATCGCTCCCCTGATGCCTCGAACCCCTGCCATGACAGCGCCTCCCAAGTGTGAGGAAATTTGCCTATAGTGTAGCATAAAGCCATATGGCTGTAAAGGAAGGTTCAATCCAAGCTGACAGCCTTCCTGAGGGCCCGGATTTCCCCATCTTTGAGATGTCGCCACTTTCCCGGAGGAAGTGACCCTAGTTGAACCGGTCCAAGCCTGATCCGGCAGAGCCTCAAAACCCCATGTCCCACTTTGTCGCACATACGGCGAATCTGCCGTTTGCGCCCCTCTTTGATGGTGAACTCGAGGCAAGTTGAGCCGGGCCGTTCTTCGACCAGCCTAACCTTGGCCGGGGCAGTTGGGCCATCCTCCAGCTCCACCCCCCGCGCTAGTTCCTCCAGGGCATGGGCCGTTGGTCGGCCGGCTACCTCCACCAGATAGACTTTCTCCACGCCGAAGGAAGGATGGGTCAGCCGGTAGACTAGGTCGCCGTCATTGGTGAGGAGCACCAATCCTTCACTGTCGAAGTCGAGCCGCCCTGCTGGATATAGCCGAAGCTCCATGGGACCCAAAAGATCCATGATTGTCGGACGTCCCCAGGGGTCCCTTACCGTCGTAACATAGCCTGGGGGCTTGTGCAGCAAAAGATACTCCCGCGTTTCGGGGATTAGCCTTAGGACCCGACCATCGAGGGATACCGTATCCTTAGTTGGGTCGACCTTGGTCCCCAGCTCGGTGACGACCTCCCCGTTAACCTGGACTCGACCCTCCTTAATCATAGCTTCACAGGCGCGGCGAGAGCCGACTCCCGCCCGGGCCATGAGTTTATGCAGCCTCTCCACCCCATCACCCCCGCCTCCAGTATACCACGGCTAAAGGAGGGGTTTAGCGAAAACATTGGTCAAACCAACTCCCGCAACCCGATCTTCAACTTGCCCCAAGTGGGTGGTGTAAAGGCCACTTTCCTTCATGCGGGCAAAGTACGGGCCCCCGGAAAAGGTGTATCTAGTCCCTATCTCCCCCATCTCGATTTGTCCCCGCACCCAGGCAATGAAGTCCCCCACAGCCAAATCTCGGGGCAAGACTAAGGGGGACAGGTCCAAGGCAAACCGCGCCGCATTGTGGCCGGCGAGGGTGCCAGTCACTAACGCTTCGGTGTGGCCAACCGCAAGGCCAGCCTTTTCCCCGGCGCAAAAAAGGTTGTCGAGTCCTGCCACCCTCAGGGCATCATCCCGTGGGGTGACAAGGCCAAAGCGGACGGAATTGCCGCGGCCTCCCCCGTAGGGATCGCAATAAGTCACCCTTTCCATGCCTGGCAGGCGGCGCAGTTCGTCGAGGGGGAAATAGGGAGTCATCAGTTTAACCTGACCGGTGTCAAGGAGGACCAAGTTGTCCGCATACTCCGGGAGGGCATACTGCTGACAAGCCTTGCGCCCGAGCATTTCCCCGTGGACCAAGTACTTGGGGACAGGTATGAGCACACAGCCATTGGTATCGAGCCGATGGGAAAGCCAGCTGGCCACTGTATGTTTGTTGAGCTCGCAGGAGCCGCTCATTCCCAGGGCTTGCTCGCAGGTTTTCTCTTCGACCCTGGCCTTAGCGGCCAGACTGACCCGCGGTCCGAAGGTGGGACAACGAAAGATGCACATCACACAACCTGCTCCGTAGCGAAGACAACTCCCGGGCGGGCCTGCGGTGCCGGTAGCATCCACGTAGGCGTCGCCTTCGATTGTCTCGCCGCTGGCCAGGACGACGCCAACCACCCGCCGGCCTACGGTGTGGGCATCCACCACCCTGCTTTCGAGCAGGAGCTGGATGCCCTCCTTGAGGATCAAGTCCCGGACGCTCGCTTCGATGACCTCCACATCATAAAGGCTGGCATGGACATGTCCGGGAAAGGAAAGATTTGTATGGCGGGCACTATCCTCCATTACCTTGATGATGTTCCCGCCGCCCATGCACCTTAGCTCTTCTAAGGCCGTGAGCCGCCCGTTATTCTTGAATATCCCCCCCACCAATCCCGAGCCTAAGAGCATGTTCGTCCTTTCAACGAGGATAACATCAAGCCCCGCTTTCCTGGCAGCAAGGGCCGCCGCACAACCGGCCCACCCGCCGCCCACGACTACCACCTGAGGCCGCACCATAGCCACGCACCCCCCTGTGGTATCTTATGAGGGGAAGGGCAGGTCGACGCAGACTTTAGCCCACAAAAAAAGCTTCCCCCGGGAAGCCTAGGTAGACTAACGCCCTCTCGTCTTAGGTCTCACGTATGTTCCCCCGCACGCCGGGATAGGTGCGCGGCATGTCCACCTTCCCATCCCGCACCAAGGTTTGGATCCGGTCAATCACCTGTGGAGCAAGATCGATTAGGCGATCGTAGATTGCCGTGCCGTCAACAGGTAGGAGGCGCACTTGTCCCTGCCCCACCACCAAGAAGGCAACAGGGCTTAGAGACAGTCCGCCGCCGCTGCCGCCTCCGAAGGGAAATGAACCTTCTTGAGTCCCCGTCTCATACTCCGAACCTCCTGCAGCAAAGCCAAAGGACACCCTCGAGACAGGCAGGATCACCATGCCGTCTGGCGTTTCCACCGGGTCTCCCAGGATAGTATTCACATCGATCATGCTCTTGAGGCTTTCCATGGCCGTTTGCATAAGGACCCCGATGGGATGCTCGTTAGCCAACGCTCTTTGCTCCCTTCTGGAAGTTCTCGCGAAGAATGCTCCGTAGTCCTGTGAGGATAATATGGCCCAACTTGAAATGGAATATGCACTGGGCCCACACCGAGAGGCGGCGCTCATTAAAATGGGGTTGGATGGAGACTTGCGAACGGCAGCTCGGTGGCAGGAAAGGACGGATGGCACCCCACATCCCCCACAGCATCCCGGCGGCGATGCCAGTGGATGCCGCATCCCCCGTACCTAACGCGACATTGACATCAATGGAGCGGCAATAGGGACTGAAAAGGCGGCTGGTGCGGATGAACATGTCCAGGGAAGTCTTGGTGGGGGCTCTAGACATAGAGGCAAATAAACGCCGGGGCAGTCCTCCCCCAGAAGATGCGCCCCCTCGCCTGATGGGCACTTGAACTGGGCGCCAGTTGCCGACTCCTATCCGAAAAACGACGCCATCATCCTTCCCTCCCAAGCGGCAAAGGAATTCCACGGTGAAGGGAAGGAATAGCGAGACCAACAGGGCCCCTAGGGCCACCAAAACCACCACTTTTCACCCTGGCTTATTGTCTCCAGCCCCGAGCTTACAATACTTCTTCATCGGGCAAAGGTGGCAAATCATCCAGGGAATTCAAGCCTAGGTGAATCAAGAACTTGGTCGTCGTTCCGTAAAGGATCGGGCGGCCCGGCTCATCGAGGCGCCCCACCTCCTCCACCAATCCCCGCTCAAGGAGACTTTGCAGCGCGCTGTCCACCCTGACTCCCCTGATCCTCTCCATCACCGCCCTGGTGACCGGCTGTTTGTAGGCGATGATGGCCAGGGTTTCCAGTGCGGCCGGCGAAAGCCCCGCATTGTTCACCGGACGATGCAGCTTATCGATGAGTTCAGCAAATTCCTCGCGGGTCCGCAGCTGCCACCCCCCCGCGAGGGGATACAAGAGAAAACCGCCCATGCGGTCCTGATACTCATCCTGCAGCTCTCGCAAGGCCGCTGTCACATCTTTTATGCTTGCCCCCGTCAACTCGGCCAATGCCTTTTCACTCATAGGCTCAGGAGCTGCAAACAGCAAGGCTTCAATGCTGGCCTTCAGTTCTTGCATCGAGTTCATCCCCACTTCCAAGGGAAAGCTCAATGACCCCGAAGGGCCGGTTCTGGCGCACCTTGACCTTGCCCTTCCTGGCTAGTTCCAACACCGCCAGCAGGGTGACGACGCAGTCGAGCCGACTCCTCCTGCGGGCCAGAAGGTCAGTGAACCGCTTCGGCTCCCTGGCCAGGGCGCTGAGGACAGCCCTCATCCGAGCAGGCAGATCAATGCTGATCCGCCGCAGTTCTTTAACTTCCTCCCGCTCCCGGCAGGCGGCTAGCACATCAGCCGCTAAGCGGCATAGGAGCTCAGGCGTAGCCGATCCTACTGGTTGACTGTAGTGGACCTCGAGCTTCGGGCGGGGGACTCCCCGGGGATAGCGCCTGCCAGCCGCCGCCAGAAGCTCCCCCAGTCTCACTGAAGCTAAATAATAGCGCCGATAGTCGAGAAGGCGAAGGGCTAGTTCTTCCCGAGGATCCGGCTCGGCAGGCTCGTCGGGGTCGGGGGCCTTCGGCCGCGGCAGTAGACTGCGCGCCTTGAGCTGGATCAGCGTTGCGGCCATGACCAGGAAATCGGCGGCCAAATGCAAGTCTAACACTTCAGCGACTGATAGGTACTCCAGGTACTGGTCAGTTATCCGGGCGATAGGTATATCCCAGATGCTGACCTCCTCCCGCTTAATGAGGTCCAAGAGAAGCTCGAAGGGGCCCTGGTAAACGGGAAGCTGAACCTGGTAGGTCATGTTTCCTCCCCTTACATCCCCATTGCGTGACGTACTTCGGCCATGGTGACTGCCGCCGCTTCCCTGGCTTTAGCAGCTCCCGCGGCCAGCAAGTCTTCGACTGCATCGGGGTCCTTAGCCCAGATCCGACGTCGTTCATGGATGGGAGCGAGGTACTCAACCAGCTTGTCCGCCAATCGCTTCTTGCAATCTACGCAGCCAATCCCCGCCCGGCGGCAATCGACGTCGATCCCTTCCGTCTCCTCCAGGTTGAAGATCTTATGGAGGGCAAAGACGCTACAGACCTCGGGATTCCCTGGATCCTTTCTCCTTGCCCGTTGGGGATCGGTGATCATGCTGGCAACCTTGCGACGAGTCTCTTCCGGCTCCTCGGCCATTAGAATCACATTTCCATAGCTCTTGCTCATCTTCCGTCCGTCAAGGCCCGGAAGGACGGGATAGGGCGTCAATTTGGCCTGCGGTTCGGGAAAGGTCGGCCGGTAAAGATAGTTGAACCGACGCACGATCTCCCTGGCCAACTCCAGGTGGGGCAGCTGATCTTCCCCAACGGGAACGGTGTCAGCTTTGTAGACCAGGATATCCGCAGCCATCAACACCGGGTAGCCCAAGAACCCATAGGTCCTGATGTCTTTTTCCGATAGCTGGGCCAATTGCTCTTTGTACGTGGGGCATCTTTCCAGCCAAGACAGGGGTGTAATCATCGACAGCAGCAAATGCAGCTCCGCATGTTCCTTCACATCCGACTGGCGGAAAATCAGGCACCGCTCCGGATCCAAGCCGGCACTTAGCCAATCGATGGCCATCTCCCGCACGTTTTCCCGAATGATTTCCGTTTCTTCATACCCGGTCGTCAAGGCATGCCAGTCAACGATGCCAAAAAAACACTCATAGTCATCCTGCAGCTCAACCCAGGCCGAAAGGGCCCCCAGGTAGTTGCCGAGATGGAGTCTGCCCGTCGGCCGCATGCCGCTGAAAATTCGACCCTTCTTACCCATTTCGTCCATCCTTTCTTTACCACTTCTAAAGGAACCGCAAACCCCATGTCAAGATCCGCACGATGGGCAGCAAAAGCTGCCGAGCCGCCCCGCTCATGATCAAGAAAACAAGCAGCAAAGGTCCGTAGGCCTCCAGCCGGGCGAAGGCATAAGCCTGACGCCCCGGCAGCAGTCCCATAAGGATTTTCGACCCATCCAGGGGAGGTACCGGAAGCAGATTGAAGGCGGCAAGCCACATATTCAAGACGATGTTGATCTCAAAAAAGCTAATGAGCAGCCTACCCGCCATCGGCGGCAAGGGGCGGGCAAGAAAACCGCCGATAATCGCGAGAAAGTAAGCCAAGGTGATGTTCGCCAATGGCCCCGCCAAGGCGACGTACATCATTCCGCGACGGCTGTCGCGAAAATGACGGGGGTTGATCATCACCGGCTTGGCCCAGCCAAAGCGAAAGAAAACCAACATCAAGGCCCCGATTGGGTCTAGATGGGCCAGGGGGTTCAAGGTCAATCGACCAGACAGCCTAGGGGTGGGATCCCCAAAGTAGTCAGCTACCGCTCCATGGGCGAATTCATGGATGGAGATAGCCATCAATGCCGCAGGGATTGTAAGTAATAGACTAGATAGCCGATAAGGAAGCATCAGGCATCCTCCCTTTCCATTTGCCCCATCAGCCTACCTGCTAGGGACAGCTCCTCCTGCCGAGTTGAGACTTCGCCATCGAGTCTGGCTTGCAGGACCATCCTTAGCGCCTTTCCGAAAGAGGGCCCCGGACGGTAGCCTAAAGCCGCCAAATCATTGCCGTCGATTGACAGCTGGACCTTGGCCAACCGCTCATGATAGGCGATGAGTCGCTCTCTAATCGGGGGCGCTCCGCTATAGGCCCAAAGGAGCGCCAGCCCCTCCTCCGGCAGGGCGGAAAGCACATGGTAGATCGTGCTGGGCCTGAGGTTCGGCCAGTTTAAACACCACAGCGCAAAACGCCAATTGACCAAAAGGTCGCGAAGCTTCCGCTCCTCGGCTCCGCTCAGGGCCAGCCTCTCAGCCGCCTCCATGGCCGCCTCCAAAGGCTGGTGAAACAAGATCCCCGCTATATAAGCAAATCCATGGCTCGGGGGGTCGAAAACCCCTAAGGCCGCTGGAAGCCCCCTCAGCAAAGCCCAGTCCATCTCCCCCAAGGCCCGGTGAATGGCCTGAAGGAGGCCAAAATCCGTCAACATCCTGAGCATGGGCAAGACTTGCTCTTCCGCCAGAATCTTGCGTATCTCCGCCCCTAATCGCTGAGGAGACACGCTCCGAATTAGTCCCCCCTCTACCGCAAGGGACATTAGCCGGCAGGTCCTGTCCTCCAACTGGAATCCGTAGCGAACCCCAAACCGCACCGCTCGGAAAAGGCGCGTCGGATCGTCACGGAAGCTTTGGTCATGGAGGACCCTGATTAAGCCTCTCCTCAGGTCCTCTAGGCCGCCAAAGGGATCGATGACCCTGCCCAGATCTTCCGGGCCTAGGGACAGGGCTAAAGCATTGATGGTGAAGTCCCGCCGCCATAGATCTTCTCGCAGGTCCGCCGCGGCAACCTGCGGGAGGGCCCCCGGCCGAGGGTAGTACTCCCTGCGGGCGCCGGCCACGTCGATGGACCAGCCGTCGGGGAGCAAGACCTTGGCCGTGTCAAAATCGCCAAAGACGACTACCCGGCCTCCCCACTGGGCTGCGATTTCCTCGGCGAAAGAGATGCCTCCACCGCTGACAACTAGGTCGATGTCCGCATTCTCCCAGCCCAAAAGGAGATCCCGCACCAGCCCGCCGACGATGTAGCAATGCCGTCCGCTCCTTGCGGCAAGCTCTCCGGCCTCCCGCAGATACCTCACCACTTGGGGCGAAAACCGCGCTGCAAGTTCCCCGTAAAGATTCATGCCTGCTCGACGCTGCGGGCCTCGAGACTCTGTAGTCGGGGGGGAACCAGGTCATTGGCGATGAGCATGTCGTAAGTCTCCCGCCGCACGACTAGGTCCGCCGACCCTCGATAGACGAAAACCGCCGCGGGACGGGGGAGACGGTTGTAATTGCTGGCCATGGAATAGGTATAGGCTCCAGTGCAAAAGACAGCCAGGATATCCCCGGGAACCACATCGGGCGCCTCCAAGTCCCAGATGAGCATGTCCCCCGACTCACAGCATTTGCCCGCAACAGATACTATTTGGGTTTTCTGCTCCGTGGCCTTATTAGCCACCACAGCCTCATAGACCGCCTGATAGAGGGCCACCCGGGGGTTGTCGCCCATGCCCCCATCAACGGTTACATATTTACGAATGCCAGGGAGATCTTTGACGGCGCCAACCCGGTAGAGGGTTGTACCGGCCTCCCCAACGATGGACCGGCCAGGCTCAACGCTGAGCAGGGGAAGGTCCAAGCGGCATTTTGCCCCGTTCTCCCGGACGGCCTCACCTAGATAGGCTATGTACTCCTCCGGGCTGATGGGGGCATCGCCGGTGCTGTACCTAATGCCCAAACCGCCCCCCAGGTTCAATTCTGCCGCAGTCCAGCCCAGCTCATCCCGGATCTCTTTTAGGAAATGAAATATGAGCCCGATGGTAACCCCAAAGGATTCGAGTTCAAAAATCTGGGACCCGATGTGGCAGTGAAGCCCGCGCAAGTTAAGGTTCCTTGCTTCCAGGGCCCTTTGTACAGCCTCCCGGGCTATCCCCTGGGCCAAGGGAAAACCAAACTTGGAGTCTAGCTGACCTGTTTGGATGTAGGTATGGGTGTGGGCTTCGACCCCTGGCGTAACGCGAAGGAGGATATCGATCCGGCAGCCTAGTTTTTCACAGAGTCGGTCGAGTACTTCCAGTTCAAAGCAGTTGTCAACGACGATGCAGCCAATTCCCTCCTGCAGAGCCATCAGGAGCTCCTCGGGGGACTTGTTGTTGCCGTGGAAGTAGATCCTCTCCCTGGGAAAATCGGCCGCCAGGGCGGTGTAAAGCTCCCCGCCCGAGACAACATCCAGGTGAAGACC
>JAAYLV010000119.1 GCA_012521755.1 Bacillota bacterium
GGCTGGCGGTCCAAGTCGGGGGCCATGCTGATGCCCATGTTCTATCCTCGGGTGGGGGTGACCGTTGGATCGATCTTGATGCAGATACAGCTGTTAGACCTCATCTTCAAGGATTTGGCTGCACTCTTCGGGGTCAACTTGGCAGCTGATGCTCAGGAGGTGATCGGCTCATGACTGGATGGCTCTTGATTCCCTTTGGGGTGCTGCTCCTTACTGGAGCGCCCATTGCGTTCGCCCTGGCAGTGTCATCCTTTAGCTTCCTGTTCGCGTGGAATACGATTTCCTTTGATGTGATTCCCCAAAGGATGTTCGGCGGAATCGATTCCTTCCCGCTGATGGCCATCCCCTTCTTCATTTTAGCCGGCGAATTGATGAACGCAACGGGGATCACCGTGCGGCTGGTCCGTTTTGCCCATCTCATCGTCGGCCGGGTTCCGGGAGGGCTGGCCCAGGCCAATGTGGTGGCCTCCATTTTCTTCGCCGGCCTCACCGGGGCGGGAGTGGCCGATACATCAGCCATCGGCTCCATCTTGATTCCTGCCATGGTCGAGGAGGGATACACCCCTGAATACAGCGCGGCGGTGACCGCTTCTTCATCGGTCATTGGACCGATCATTCCTCCAAGCATCGTCATGGTCATCTACGGATCGACGGTGGGCCTATCCATCGGCGCCCTCTTTGCCGCGGGCTTCATTCCGGGTCTGCTGATAGGCCTGGGGTTGATGGTCGTTTGCCATTATTACGCGATCAAACTGAATCATCCCCGCCGACTGGAGCCAGTGAGCATTAGGGAGTTTCTGCAAGGATTCAAGGATGCCTTTATCGCTTTGCTGATGCCCTTGATCATCATTGGGGGAATCTTGAGCGGCATGTTCACGCCAACGGAGGCCGCGGCGGTAGCTGTGGGTTATGCTTTGGTGGCCGGGGTGTTTGTCTTCAGGAGTCTAACCTTGGACTCGGTGATGCATTGTATGGCCAAGACGGCCCGCACCTCGTCCATCATCCTGTTCATCATCGGCTGTGCCGCGGTGTTCGGGTGGGCCATGACCGTGGAGCGGGTGCCGCAGCAGATCGCTGAGCTTTTCCTTTCCCTCACCGACAGTCCAGCGATGATGTTGATGCTCATCAACATCTTCCTGCTGATCATGGGCATGTTCATGGAGACGGGAGCCAACGTCATCATCCTTGCCCCGATCCTGGCGCCCATTGCGGCCAAGTTCGGCATCCATCCCTTGCACTTTGCCCTGGTGATGATCGTAAATCTGAACATTGGTCTGGCGACGCCGCCCCTGGGGGTGTGCTTGTTCGTTGCCTGTCCTATCGCCGGTGTGACTTTGGAAGAACTGACCAAGGCAATTTTGCCCTTCCTCCTCGTTGAGGTAGTGGTGCTCTTGCTCATTACTTACGTACCCTGGTTCATCTTGGTCGTGCCGCGAATGCTAGGGTTTGCTTGAGAAGGGATGGTACTGAGTGGATTTAGGACTTGAAGGGAAGGTCGCCCTGGTAACCGGGGCCGGCCGGGGCATTGGTCTTGCTGTCGCCCGGGAGCTAGGTCGGGAAGGGTGCCGGGTGGCGGCCCTGGACCTTTCCCGGGGGGCCTTAGGGGAGCTTGTCGGGTCTTGGTCATATGGGGAGCTCCTCCCGTTGGCGGCTGATGTGGCCGATTCCTCCCAGGTAGAGGGAGCTGTCGGGAACGTCCTCGATCGATGGAGCCGGGTCGACATACTGGTCAACAATGCGGGTATCTACCTGGTCAAGCCCCTCTCGGAGATGAGGGAGGAGGAATGGGACCGGGTGGTCGCGGTGAATTTGAAGGGGGTTTTCAACTGCTGCCGGTCGGTGCTCCCCGCTATGAAAAAAGCCCGGTGGGGTCGGATCATCAATGCCTCCTCCTTTGCCGCGAAGATCCCGGCGCTGGGCGCATGCGCCTACGCGGCCAGCAAGGCGGGGGTCTTGGCCTTCAGCAGGGTCCTCGCGGGGGAGGTCGGCCCCTACAACATTACGGTCAACTGCTACATCCCCGGGACCATCGCCACGGAGATGACGGCGGGGGCCCGGGCCGAGTGGGGCGATTCTCTTCTGGGCACTTTGGCCCTGCGCCGCTGGGGAGAGCCGGAAGATGTGGCCCGGGCCGTCCTCTTCTTAGCATCGGAGGCCGCCGGCTACATCACCGGGGCCTCCTTGGAAATAAGCGGTGGCAAGCTCGTCGTCCAAAACCCCTGGGCGGCCTATGAGGACCTTTAGGGATTGATGATGGCATCATACATGGCGATGATGTTTTCCACCGGCACCTCCGGCTGGATGTTGTGGGTCCCGCAAAGGACATAGCCGCCGCCTGCGCCTAGGACCTTGGCCGTCCGCCGGGCGGTCGTTGCCACCTCTTCCGGGGAGCCTTGGGGCAGGAGCCTTTGGGTGTCGATGCCGCCCCAGAAGACTATCCGGTCTCCGAAGCGCTCCTTGAGGGACTCGATTTCCATGCCGGCAGCGCTGACTTGCACGGGGTTGATGATGTCAACCCCGATTTCGATCAGGTCATCGAGGACCTCGCCGATCGCGCCGCAGGAGTGGAGCCACAGCTTGGCCGAGGTCAAGTCATGGATCATGGAGTAGATCTCCCGATGGAAGGGCTTAAAGATCTCCCGATAGATGTCGGGGGAGAATTGGAGTCGGTCCTGGGTGCCCATGTCATCGGAGACCTGGACGATGTCTATGTACGGCGCCACCTGGGGCAGGATCCGCTCGCCTACGGCCAAGTGGATGTCTGTTATGCGGCGCATCATGGCTTTGAGGAGGTCAGGCCGCAGGAGCACGTCTTCAAACCAGAGATAGAAGCCCCGCATGAACTGGGTCACATGGATCAGATTCATGTTGGAGACGAACATCACCCCGTAGTCAGTCTTCTCCCGGAGCTCCCGGGCCCGCTCCACCACTCCCCGGTAGCGGCCTGGATCGTGGGGGTCGGGCCAGTCGTAGCTGTTCACGTCGCTGATGGTCAGATCCTCGCGGTCGAAGGGGCACTCGTACAGGTCGTAGTAGTGGGAGGTGGGGGGCTTGATCCTGGTGACTCCCCACTCGTCGGTATAAACCGTCGAGCCGTTGAGAGGCCTTTCCACCTCCGGACGGCCCTCGGGCTTGCCCATGAAGACCCCCCGCACATCTACGTCGAAGCGCTTGAGGATCTCGTCATGGGGGAGGACAGTCTGCATCATCCGGTTGACGATGGTCTCTTCGGGATCGTCGATGCCAAAATGGGCCTTTAGTTTGCGGTGGGCATCGATATGGAGGCTAGTCACCGCAGTGGCGCCTAAATCGACTGGGACCCGGTCCGGTGCCTTATGGTTGATGGCGGCCAAGAGCCTTTCCCGATGGTTCATGACTTGTACCTCGCTTTCTGCTTTTCGTGACTTATTCTGGCGATGGAAATGGATCTCCTGCAGCTAAAAGAGCCCCCTTGGGAAAGGATTTTGGCTGGTCCCTAAAGAACACTCAACTCGGAAGAAAACATGGTTTGGCGGGACCTGGAAGGAGGAGGGGCCGTTGGCGCGGATTTTGGTGACGGAACCTATTCATGAGGCGGGCGTGGAGCTCTTGCGACGAGAGGCTGAGGTGGTCTTTAGCGAAGGGCGGCCAGTAGCTGAGCTGATCACGGAGGTTGCTCCCATCGATGGCATCGTCGTGCGCACGGCCAAGATCGGGGCCGATGTGATCGGGTCCCTTCCGGAACTCAAAGTCATCGGCAAGCACGGGGTGGGCTATGACAACATCGATGTGGACGCGGCCACCCGCCATGGTGTGGCCGTTGTGTTTACCCCCGGGGCCAATTCCATCTCCGTGGCGGAGCATGCTTTGGCCTTGATGCTGAATCTGGCCAATAAGGTGAGCCTTGCCCACCTGGAGATTAGGGAGGGGCGTTTAGGTCCGCAAAAGCGCTACATGGGCAACGAACTCAACGGCAAGACCTTGGGGCTCATTGGCCTTGGACGGATCGGCCGGCATCTGGCCAGGTGCTGTCGACTCGCCTTTGGGATGCGGGTCCTCGCCTACGACCCTTACGTTAAGGAATCGGATGAGGTTGAGCTGTGCTCTTTGGAAGAAGTCCTGCGGGAGGCGGACTTTTTGTCCATCCATGTTCCCCTGACCCCGGAGACCAAAGACATCGTCGCGGCCCGGGAGCTGGCCATGATGAAGCCGACGGCCTTCATCATCAACACCTCCCGGGGGGGAGTGGTGAACGAAGAAGACCTTTACCAGGCCCTGAGGACAGGCAAGCTGGCCGGGGCGGGGCTTGACGTCTTCGTTGAGGAGCCTCCCCGGGCGGCGAACCCCCTGGTGCAGCTAGACAATGTGATCGCGACGCCCCATGTGGGGGCGGTCACCGAGGAAGCAATGGAGCGGATGGCAGTCACGGTCGCCGAGGAAGTATTGGCGGTCCTGGCCGGGCGCATCCCGCGCAATCTCGTCAATCCCCAAGTCCTTGAGCAGAAAGGAGAATGAACATGGCCGTCTGTCTAAAGGGAGTCTTCCCTCCTATCGCCACCCCCTTTGAAAACGGGGAGATCTCGGAGAAAAGCCTAGCTTTCAACCTGGAGCGGTGGAACAGGACGGGTCTGCAGGGTTATGTAGTGCTTGGCTCAAATGGGGAGTTCCCCTACCTTGACGAAGAGGAGAAAGTGAACCTCATTGGCCTGGTCCGCAAGCATATGGCGGAGGATAAGGTGCTCATTGCTGGGACGGGGATGGAGTCCACCAGGGCCACCATCCGGATGACCAAGAAGGCGGCCGACGCCGGGGCCGATGCGGCCATCATCGTCAACCCCCACTATTACACGGGGAGGATGACAGCGGAGGTCTTAATCCGCCACTACACTGAGGTTGCGGATGCCTCTCCCATTCCCATCATGATCTACAATGTCCCGGGTTTCACCGGGGTGAACATTGCCCCCGAAACGGTGGCCGTTTTAGCGGGACACGACAACATCATCGGGATGAAGGATACGTCCGGGAACATCGTTCAGGTGGCCCAGCTGGTCCGCCTGACGGAGGGGAAGGGCTTTGACGTCCTGGCCGGATCCGCGAATCACTTCCTGCCGGCCCTGGCCGTTGGCGCCCAGGGGGGCATTTTGGCCCTGGCCAACATCGCGCCGGATGAGTGCGTCCAGATTCAGCGCCTCTACCAGGAGGCAAAACTCGAGGAAGCCAAAGAGCTCCATTTGCGCATGCTCCCCGTCAACCAGGCCATCACCGCCCAGATGGGCGTCCCTGGTCTGAAGGCGGCCATGGAAATGAGGGGCTACTTTGGCGGCGAGCCGCGCCAGCCGCTGCTGCCTTTGTCTGACTCCGCCCGGGAGACTTTGCGGCAGATTTTGCAGGACGCTGGGTTGTTGTAAGAATTGGAGGTGTATAGGATGCGGGCGGCAGTACTGAAGGAGGACTATCGAATAGTGCTCGAAGATGTTCAGGAGCCTTCTCCCGGGCCGGGAGAAGTCAAGATCCAGGTGCGGGTGACGGGGATTTGCGGTTCGGAAGTCCATGCCTTTAAAGGCACCCATCCTTACCGCAAGCCGCCTGTTATTTTAGGCCACGAGCTGGCCGGCGACATCGTGGAAGTGGGCAGGGATGTTGAGGGGCTGAAGGTGGGGGATCGGGTGATAGTGGAACCCCAGATCGGCTGCGGGCGCTGCTATATGTGTCTGCGGGGGCTGAACAACCTGTGTGAGAACAAGATCGTACTTGGGACGCAGGAGTGGCCCGGGTCTTTTGGCGAGTACATCGTTGCTCCGGCCAAGGTAGTCTATCCCCTGCCCGACAGCCTGAGCTACGAAGAGGGCGTTATGGTCGAGCCCTTGGCCGTCGGCGTCCATGCGGTGCGCTGGTCGGAGATGGGTCTGGGGGATAATGTCCTGGTCCTGGGGGCGGGCACTATTGGCCTCGTCACCATCATGGCGGCCCGGCAGGCTGGCGCCCGGCGGATCTTCGCCACGGACCTTCTGGACTACAACCTGGCCAAAGCTAAGGAGCTGGGGGCCACCCACATCATCAACGTGGCCAAGGAGGACCCCGTCGCGGTCGTCCTGGAAGAGACTGGGGGCAAGGGTGCGGATGCAGCCTTCATCACCGCGGCGGTGAGCCCCGTCGTCGAGCAGGCTCTGAAGGCGGTGAGGAAGAGGGGCAAAGCCTTGCTCATCGGCTTTTTCGAAGGGCCCGCGAACAATTTGGAGATCTTTCCCCTGACCGCCAAGGAGATCGATCTGCGGGGCTGCCTCATGTATACTGCCGAAGGATTCCAGAGCACCTTGGATATGGTGGCCGAGGGCCGGCTGGATGCCAAGCCCCTCATCACCGAGGTGCTGGACATCACCCAGGCCCAGGAGGGTCTGGAAGTGATGGATAAGCGGACTCGCGACGCAATCAAGATACTGCTCAAATTCTAGTAGGGGGAGAAGGAATGCACGCAATCGAGAAGATCTTGGCCCGGGCCGCGGGGAAAGACCGCGTCCGGGCCGGAGAAATAGTCACCGCGGCCGTGGATCTGGCGGAGATCAACGATCTTTATCTCCAAGTCATCCAGTCCTTCGAGGCCATGGGCGGCAAAGGGGTGTGGGACCCGGACAAAGTGGTCTTCGTCTTTGACCACTACTCGCCGCCGCCGACGCCCAAGGCCGCGGACAATCACCGGGTCATGCGGGAGTTCGTCGCCAAAGAGGGAATACCCCACCTCTTTGACATCGACGCGGGGGTGTGCCACCAGGTGATGCCCGAAGGGGGCCTGGTCCGCCCCGGGATGGTCCTGGTGGCAACGGACAGCCATACCACCACCCATGGGGCCTTCGGGGCCTTCGCCACCGGGGTGGGCGCGACGGACCTGGCGGTGGTCCTGATCCGGGGGACATTGTGGTTCGTTGTCCCCGAGGTGGTCAAGATCGAACTGACGGGGAGGCTTCCGCAAGGGACGACGGCGAAAGATGTGGTCCTCGGGCTCTTGCAGAGATTCAAGGCCGACGGTTTCGTTTACAAGGCCGTCGAGTACGCCGGTCCTGCGGTGACGGACTTTTCCATCGCCGAGCGGATGGTCATCTGCAACATGGCCGTGGAGATGGGCGCCAAAACCACCTATATCCAGCCCGACGACAAACTCCGGGAGTACCTGGCGGCAAGGGGCATCGAGGACTATCCCATCGACACGACGGACCCGGATTATGAGTATGCCGAGGTTCACCAGTTCGACGTGGGTCAGGTGGAGCCGTTGCTGGCCGCACCCCACAGCGTCGACAACGTCCACCCGGTGGGGGACTATGCCGGGACGGCCATCGACCAGGCCTTCATCGGCACCTGTACCGGGGGGCGCCTTGAGGATCTGGAGATGGCCGCCAAGGTCCTGCGGGGGAGGAGAATCCCGCCGGGGGTGCGCCTGGTCATCACTCCGGCCTCGAAGGAGGTTTTCCTAAAGGCCATGGCGACCGGCTGTATCAAAGACTTGGTCGAAGCCGGCGCGACGGTGACATCCCCGGGCTGCGGGCCGTGCCTTGGGATCCACCAGGGCATGCTGGGGCCGGGGGAAGTATGCATCACCGCATCCAGCCGGAATTTCCCCGGCCGGATGGGCAGCCCCCAAGCGGAGATTTATGTAGCATCGCCCCTGACCGTGGCCGCCTCGGCCCTGCGGGGACGGATCACCGATCCCCGGGAAGTACTGGAGGAGGGATCATGATGGGCAAGCTGCAAGGACGGGCCTTCATCTTCAAAGACAATGTGGACACCGATCAGATCTATCCGGGCCGCTACTTGGAGCTGACCGATCCCAAGGCCATCGCCGCCCATGCCATGGAAGGGGCAGATCCGGCCTTCCCTGAGAAGGTGCGCCCTGGCGACATCATCGTGGCCGGCAAGAACTTCGGCTGCGGCTCCAGCCGGGAGCATGCGGTGATCGCCCTTAAGGAGGCGGGGGTTGGTGCGGTGCTGGCCCTCTCCTTTGGCCGGATCTTTTACCGGAATGCCATCAATCTGGGCCTGCCGGCCATCCGCCTGGCTGAGGCGCCCAAGGCTGCGGAAGGGGATCTGCTCACCATCGATCTGGAGGAGGGGACCATTGCCCTCCCTGACGGGGGCATCTTGAGCTTTGCTCCCTTCCCGCCGGAAATCAGGAAGATCATCCAGGGGGGCGGGATTATCCCCCTGGTCAAGTCGGAACAGTTGGGATGAGGGGCGGGGCCTCGGTCCCGTCCCCGTTCGTTGGGGGGAGTTTCGTTGATTGCAGCCATGGCTCGCTGGAATGAATGGCTCGAGGCCAGGTTCACTTGGCTGATCCTGGCCAGTTTAGCTCTAGGGCTCCTTAACCCCGGCCTTGCCCGGGTTGTCGCCGTTGCTCCCTACTTTATCGCCGTCATCATGTTCCTCGTCGCTCTTCGCTGTCGCATGGCCGATGTGGTCCGGGCCCTTCGCTCCCCGGGCAAGATTGGACTGCTGCTATCGCTGGTCTATCTGGTGATGCCCTTCTTTGCCTGGACCATCGCCAGGGGGTTTCTCTCCCATGAACCCCGGCTGGCCGCGGGCCTCGTCCTGATCAACTCCCTCCCCGTCGCTGCCACCTGCTCCATGTGGGCGGGGATCGCCGGGGGCGATTTAGCCTTGGGACTGACGGCCGTGAGCCTCACGACCCTGCTCAGCGGCCTTGCCACCCCGGCGGTTCTGGCCCTTTTCATTGGGACCATGATCGATTTCGATCCTGGTCCCCTCATGCGGGGGCTCTTTTGGACAGTGATGATCCCCGTCGCCTTGGGCCTCATGGTCGGTGAACGAAGGAGGGCCTTCGTCGATAGGCACGGTCCCCAAATTGGCCTCCTGATCAAGCCCTTCATGCTCAGCATGCTGGTCATCAATGCGGCCTTGCTCGTCCCTTACTTGGCGGGGCTCCCTCCTTTGGAGCTGGTCCGCCTTTACCTGGTGGTTTTCCTGCAGATGATGGGAGGATACTTGTTGGGCTTTGCCATCACCACCCTCCTCGGTTTGGACTATGCCGCATCCATCACCATGACTTATGCGGCGACCATGCGCAACAACGGGGCGGGCATCCTGATCGCGGTGAGCTACTTTTCGCCCCTGATGGCCCTGCCCATTACCTTGAACACCTTGATTCAACAGCCCATCGCCAGCACCATCTACAAATTCTATCGCCCCTGGCGGGCGAGGAGAGATGGGCGGCTAAGGTCCCTTGGGGGAGCATAGGGTGCGAGGCGATTTTCTTGCGGGGCAAAAAAGCTGATTTGTCCGGCAGGAATCGATCGGTCCCAGGGCGAAAGGGAAAGCAGCGTGTTACGAAACATATTTTGAGTAACACCTAATCAGCCCTGGGGAGGCGTTCGCGGTGAATCTGCGCAGATTAACGATGGGTGCACTCCTTGTTGCTGCAGGAATCATCCTGCCCATGATGTTCCACGCCGTGGGCATGGGCAAGGTCTTCCTGCCTATGCATATCCCCGTCCTCCTGGCCGGTTTTATCGTGGGGCCCGTCATCGGCGGGCTGGTGGGCTTTCTCACTCCCTTGCTGAGTGCGGTCTTGACGGGGATGCCGCCCCTCATGCCCCCCATCGCTCAGACGATGATGATCGAGCTTGCCGTTTATGGTGCGGCCACCGGCCTTGTTTACCGCAACACCAAGCTCAGCCCGGCCCCCTGTCTAGTCGCGGCCATGGCCGCGGGGAGGATCGTCTACGGACTGCTGGGAGCTTTCATCCTGCCTCTGTTTGGCTTTGAGAAGATTGCGGTCATTTATCCAATCACCTACGGCCTCGTGGGGAGCCTGCCGGGGATCCTCATCCAGCTGGCGGTCATCCCCCCGCTGGTCTATGGCCTGGAGAAAACGAGGCTCCCAATTTTCGTGAGGGAAGGAAGATGAGGTTGAACGAGACCCTAGCGAGACTGGAAGAGTTTCACGGGCACCTGGGTCCCTACGTAGTAGTGGGCTATCGGATGGGGGAGCTGGCCCTGCGGCTCCTCGGAGCGAAGAAGTATTTTGAGCTGAAGGTCGCCTCCAAGGCGGGGACGACTCCGCCCGTCTCCTGCATGAACGACGGCATCCAGCTGGCAACAGGCTGCACCTACGGCAAGGGGAACATTAAAGCAACGGAAGAGGGGGTCCCTGAAGCCGCATTCATCCAAGGGGACCGGCGCTTGAAGATTGCGCTCCTTCCTTCCACCCAGGCGGCGATGGGGGAGTGGCTGCGGCAGGATGGGGAACGAACGGCCGCGGCCCGGGTCTATGGGCTTGAGGATGATGAGCTTTTCCAGTGGGAGCTCACGGACACTGAATGATCCCTGCGGCCCATAAGCAATCGCCGCAGGCGGGGCTGTTGCCCCAGCAGTCCTCCAAGTTCTCTTCAACCATGTCGCAGCCGCTGCAAGTTGGGCAGTCGGGGAAGGAAAACTCATCTAGTTGAGTCCGCAGGGGCTGGTAGCCATCCCAGATGGCGGTCAAAGGTTCTTGTCGGATGCTGCCCAGGATATGCTTATGGATTGACTTTTCCCGGTTGAAGATGTGGCAGGTGTAAGAGTGGAGGAGGGGATAGCAGGGGGCGACCTGGCCGGTGAAGGAGACGGCTAGGGCCCTGCGCCTGGCGAAGCGGCAGTAGCGGCCCTCTTGCTTCCAGGTCACGGCCGGGAGGGAGACGGGCACATCTCCCAGCTCCTGGCAGAGGTCCTCCCAGATGGCCGCCGGGTCCGGGCGGCCGGGGAGGGACCGCAAGAAATCCTCCCCGTAGAGGATCTGGTCTTTCATATCCGCGGTGTAGGGGAGGACGTTGGTGACGATCAAAAACTCAACCCCCCGCGCTTTTAGTATCCTGATCAAGGCGGGGAGTTCTTCAATGTTGTCCTTCATGGCCACCAGTTCGCAGCCGATCTGGGGATGGCTGCACCCGCGGCTTTTCTTAAGTTCTTTTAAGGCCTCCAAGTTAGCCAGCAGTTTGCTTAAGCTGCCGCCCCTTACCTTCCGGTAAGTCTCCTGCTCGGCGCCGTCGATGGACAGGATCAACCGATCCAACCCGACTTCCAGGAAATGCCGGGCGATCTCCCCGTCGAGAAGAAGGCCGTTGCTGATGAGCTCCACCTCATCGGCCTTCTCCTTGCACTGTTCGATCATCCCGACCAAATCGGGGTGGCAGAGGGGCTCCCCGAGACCTGCGATCTGGACCTTCCGCAGCCTGGGAAGACTCCGCAAGAGCAAAGCAAAGGTTTCTCCGTCCATGTCCCCGAGGGGCTCCTGCCAGGAGTTGCGGATGCATGTCCGGCAGTTTAGATTGCATCTAGTGGTGACCTCTAAGTAAAGCTCCTGCAATGCCAACTCCTCCCTGGGATCAAAGCTTCCCTTCGACGGTCCGGGGCCGATTCCTTCCCGCCGGGAGCCTGCCAAGAGAAGGTAACAGTCTTGTCAAAGAAGAAGTATAAGAGGAGAATAGTCCCAGTTGTGCCTAAGCCCCATCTATTTGGATGTACTTGCGAAGACCAGCCTGAAGAGGGGGTAGATGCAGTGGAGTTTAACTGGCAGCCGCGAGAGGTACCGGAGGTAAGCACGCCCTATCGTCGGATCAAGACCAAGATTCCTGCTCCGGAGACGGTGTCCTTTTTGGAGAGGCTGCGCCGGATCGAGCCCCGGGCTACCCTGAGCCAGCCGCCCATCCTCTGGCACCGGGCCGAGGGCTTCTCCATCTACGATCGGGCAGGGAACAAGTGGGTGGACTTCACTTCGGGCGTCCTTGTGGCCAATGCCGGCTACAAGCGGGAGAAGATGCATGAGGCGATGCTGAGCCAGCTGGAGACAGGGGTGTGGCATACTTTCCTCTTTGCCAACGAGCCCCGGGCCCGCTTCGTGGAGAAGCTAAGAGAGGTGGCGCCGCCCGGCCTTGACGTTGTCTTTCTCCTCACCACCGGCTCGGAAAGCACCGAGCACGCCTTGAAGCTGATGCGCACCTTCGGCCAGACCCGCGGGGGCAAAAGGAAGATCGGGATCGTCTGCTTTGAAGGCGCCTTCCACGGGCGCACCCTCGGCGCCCAGCAGATCGGCGGCACGCCTTACCTAAAAGAATGGATTGTCAACTTGGACCCGGACATCCACATGGCTCCCTTCCCCGACTGCCACCGCTGCCCTGTCGGCAAGGAGGGCTACGCCGAGTGTGAAGATGAATGCTTCGGGCAGTTGCTCTCCTTCCTCGAGGAGCGCTTGGGGGGGAAGGACTACCAGGGACGCCTGGCCGGGGTGATCACCGAAAGCTACCAGGGGGGCGAAGCCCGGTTCATGCCTAAAGGCTACGTTGAGCGGCTCGCGGAGTGGTGCCGGGCCAACCAGATCCTCCTCACCTTCGATGAGGTGCAGGCGGGCTTCGGCCGGACGGGCAAGTTCTTCGCCTTCGAGCATTACGGGGTGGAGCCCGACCTTATCTGCTGCGGCAAAGGCATCTCCGGCTGCCTGCCCTTGTCGGCCGTCATCGGGCGGGGGGAGATTATGCGCCAGTTCCCGCCGGGGGCCCTGACCAACACCCACAGCGGCAACCCCATCAGCTGCGCCGCGGCCCTCGCCCACCTGGAGCTCATCTTGGAGGAAGACCTGGTGAGCAAGGCCCAAGCCTTGGAGGCGGTCCTGCGGGAAGAGGCGGAAGCCATCGCAAGGGCCTGTCCCGACATTGTCTGGCCCATCCGGGTCCGGGGACTGGTCGGGGCTATCGGCCTTGTTGAGCCCAATACGAAAAAGCCGGCTGTTGCCCTCGCCTTTGCGGCAGTGCAGCGGGCGGTGGAAAAGGGCCTGATGCTCTTTGCTCCCGTCGGGCCGGGACCGGCCACCATCAAGATCAACCCGCCCCTCATCATCACCGAAGATGCCCTGCGGGACGGCATGGCCGCCCTGCGGGAAGCCATCGTCGAATGCCGAAGGGAGTTGTATTAGCCTAGAGGCCCCCCAGCGGGGGCTTCTGGTATATAGGGGCCGTTTCAGGAGGCTCCGGGTTGTGGGAGATCCCGGGGGCAGGGATCTTGGGGCCATGAGGCGAAAACCTTCCCAGATGTTCTGTAAAGGAGGGACGATGCGGCCATCGTGCTTAGATGCCCGCTTAAGTTGTATGGAGATTGTATTGAAATACGGCAAGGGACAAATGTCCGCCCAGATTCCCCCGGAAAACCTGGCCGGGTTTGTCCGGGCTAAAGAAGTCCCCGTCGTTCCCGACGAACTGGAAGCGGTGAAACAGGCCCTGGCCAGTCCCATCGGGAGTCCTCCCCTGCGGGAGATCATCCGGCGGAAAAAGGCGAAGAACGCGGTCGTGGTGGTCAACGACATCACCAGGCCCACCCCTTACCATGTCTACCTCCCGGCCTTGGAGGAGGAGCTCCAAGAAGTTGATGAAGTGACCTTCATCGTGGCCACGGGCCTTCACCGGGGCCACACCGATGAGGAAAACCTGGCCATCTTCGGCGATTATCCCCGCCGGTACCGCTTCATCAACCACGATGGCGACGGTGACCTGGTCTATCTGGGACGACTGCCCCATGGGAGCCCCTTGTATGTGAACAGGCTCGTCGTCGAAGCTGATCTGGTGGTGACCACCGGAGTCGTCGTGCCCCACTACATGGCCGGCTTTGCCGGGGGGCGCAAATCCATCCTGCCGGGGGTGGCGGGGCGGGAGACCATCCAGAGCAACCACTCCATGCTGGTCCGGCCCGAATCTGCCCCAGGCCGCCTCGAGGGCAATCCCATCCATCAGGAGATGCTCGAGGCCGCCCGCCGGGCGGGAGTCGATTTCATCTTGAACGCGGTCACCAACGAAGACAAAAAGATCGTTTCTGTGGTGGCGGGGGACTTGGAGGCCGCCTGGCGGGAAGGGGTGGAAGTCTGCCGGGAGGTGTACACCGCGCCTGTCGCCGAAGAGGTGGATGTGGTCATTGCGGGCGTGGGAGGTCACCCCAAGGACATCAACCTCTACCAGGCCCAGAAGGGCTTGGAAAATGCCGCGGCCGCCGTCAGGCCCGGAGGCACCATCATCCTCGTTGCTGAGTGCCCCGAAGGCCATGGGGATGAGGTCTTCAACCAGTGGATGCTGGCGGCCGACAGCCTCCAGGACATCATCGACCGTATCGCCGTCAAATTCGTCATGGGCGGCCACAAGGCCTATGCCATCGCCCGGGTCTTGAAGGAGAAGGACTGCATCCTCGTCTCCAGCATGGACGAAGATTTAGTCCGCGATTACTTCTTTACCCCCGCGGTCGACCTGGAGGAGGCTTTGGCCATCGTTAGGGCCAAGTACGGACCAGATTATTCTGCTTTAGTCATGCCGGAAGCCAGTGCGACCATGGCCGCGCTTTGCTAGCCGCTGGAGAAAGGAGAGCTTTTGGTGTCAAAGGCCAACTTAAGAAGCAGCGAAGTCACCCAAGGCTTGGAGCGGGCAGCCCACCGGGCGCTGCTCTATGCGATGGGGCTGGGCCCGGAGGATATGGGCAAGCCCTTGATCGGGGTGGTGAGCTCCTACACGGAGATCGTCCCTGGCCACCGTCACTTGCGGGAGCTGGCCATCGCTGTGCGGGAGGGGATCCGGGAGGCAGGGGGCGTCCCGATTGAGTTCAACACCATCGCCATCTGCGACGGCTTGTGCCAGGGGCATGTGGGCATGCGCTATCCCCTGCCCTCGCGGGAAGTCATCGCCGATTCGGTGGAACTTATGGTGGAAGCCCATCGCCTCGACGGCATGGTCCTCATGCCCGCCTGCGACAAGACGGTGCCGGGGCAGATCATCGCGGCGGTGCGGACCGACATCCCCAGCATCATCCTCACCGGCGGGCCCATGTATCCCGGGCGGTGCGGGGAGCATAAAGACCTCACCTTGACGGACATGCGGGAATTCGTCGGTCAAGTCAAGGCTGGCCGCCTCCCCCAAGATAAACTCGCTGCCATCGAGGAGCGGGCGTTGCCGGGGCCGGGCTCCTGCGCCATGCTGGGGACGGCCAACACCATGTGCGCCCTGGCAGAAGCCTTGGGACTTACCCTCCCAGGCTGCTCCCTGGTCCATGCCGCCGATGCGGGCAAGCTGCGCCTCGCCCGCCAGTCGGGACGGCGGGCGGTGGAGATGGTGAGGGAAGGCCTCGCTCCATCCAAGATTATCACCCCCCAATCTTTGCGGAACGCCATCATCGCTGACATGGCTTTGGGGGGGTCAACCAACAGCGTCCTCCATTTACTAGCCATCGCCTACGAGGCCGGCATCGAGCTCTCCCTCGATGATTTCGATCGCATCAGCCGCCAGGTGCCCCACATCTGCAACGTCAAGCCCTCCGGGGCTTATCCCGTCCAGCGGTTGATGGAGGCGGGCGGGATGCCGGGGGTGCTTTATCAGCTCCGGGAGCTCTTGGATGCCTCCGTCCAGACGGTCTACGGACGCCTGCATGACGGACTTGAGCCTCCCTCCGATGAAGAGATGATCCGTCCCCTCACTAGCCCTCTGCGGCCGGAAGGAGGAATTGCCGTCCTTTACGGCAATCTAGCCCCCCAAGGGGCGGTTGTTAAGCAGTCCGCGGTCTCGCCCAAGATGATGGTCCACCGGGGGCCGGCCAAGCCCTTCGATTCCATGGAAGAGGCGGTGGCGGCTTTGATGTCCGATGGGGTGCATCCGGGGGACGTGGTCGTCATCCGCTATGAAGGCCCCAAGGGAGGGCCCGGGATGCGGGAGATGCACATGTTCGCCTCCATCCTGATGGGCATGGAGCTCAGCGAAAGCGTGGCCCTGGTGACCGATGGGCGCTTCTCCGGCTCCACCCGCGGGCCCTGCATCGGCCACATCTCCCCCGAGGCCTTCGAGGGCGGTCCCTTAGCTTTAGTGGAGGCGGGGGACATGATCAGCATCGATATTCCCAACAGGACGCTAACCTTGGAAGTGGCCGATGATGAGCTGGCCCGCCGGCGGGAGCGGTGGAATCCACCGGAGAGGCCCCTGAAGGGCGCCCTGGCCAAGTATGTGGCCTTGGCCCGCTCAGCCGGTGAAGGAGCCGTCGTCGCTCCCCTCAAGCAAAGGAGGAAGCAGGGATGAAGAATCCAGTGAAGGAATTGATGCAGGATAGGGCGGCCATCGGGACCTTTTTGACCTTGGGCAGCCCGGCAGTCAGCGAAATATTGGCCGATGTGGGCTATGATTTTGTCATCATCGACACCGAACACGGCCCCTTGTCCGTCGAGTCGGCCATGGCCCACATGCAGGCCTTGGGGAAGGGTCCTTGCGTCCCCTTGATCCGGGTGGCCTGGAATGAGATGGCGTTGATCAAACGGGCCCTGGACATCGGCGCCTATGGGGTGGTTGTGCCCATGGTGAACACCGCTGAAGAGGCGATGCGAGCTGTAGCCTACAGCAAGTATCCGCCCCTGGGGACGCGGGGCTTCGGCGCATCCCGCGCCACCACCTACGGCCGGGACATGAAAAGCTATTTGGATCAGGCTAACGAGGAAGTCCTGCTCTTCGTCCAGGTGGAAGACATCCGCGCGGTGGAGAATGTGGAGGAGATAGTCGCCGTTCCTGGTCTTGATGGGATTTTCATCGGTCCCGGGGATCTAGCCGCGAGCATGGGCCACATGGGGAATTGGGGGCATCCGGACGTAAAGGAGGCCATCGACAAGGCCATCAAAGCCGGAGTCGATGCGGGACTGTTCGTTGGCATTTGGGCGGACACCCCGGCCGCGGCCAAGGAGCGGATCGCCCAAGGCTGCCGGCTAATTGCGGTCAGCCTTGACACCATCATGTTCATCCAAGCTGCGTCGGCAATTCTCAGAGAAGTGGGCAGGTGAGCCAATTGTCCTTATTCGATTTTGCCGGCAAAGGGGCCATCGTTGTGGGCGGAGCCAGCGGCCTGGGGGAGGCCATCGCCTGCGGCCTTGCCGAGGCCAACGCTCGGGTGATTGTCGCCGATTTGAACGTGGAGGGGGCAAGGAAGGCTGTCCAAAAGATCAAAGAAGCAGGGGGATGGGCCCAAGGGGTCTTTGTTGACGTAACGACCAAAGAGTCCGTTGGGGCGATGGTGGATGGGGCCCTGGCCGAACTTGGGCGCATCGATGTGCTGGTCAATTCCGCGGGGATTACCAAGCGGGGCCCGGCGGTGGACTACGCTGAAGAAGACTGGGATCGGATCATGGCGGTGAACCTGAAGGGGCTTTTCTTTTGCTGTCAGGCCGTCGGCAAGGTGATGATCGAACAAAAGTCGGGGAGCATCGTCAATCTGGCCTCCGTCGGCGGACTTGCCGCTTTGCCGGGGAGCGTGGCCTACGCGGCCAGCAAGGGAGGCGTCGTTCAAGTGACCCGCACCCTGGCTGTGGAGTGGGCCCCCATGGGGGTGCGGGTGAATGCCCTGGCCCCTTGCAGCTTCGCTACGGAACTGACGAAGCCAATTTATGCAGATCCAGCCAACTACGAACTCTTCGTCCGGCAAATACCTCTGGGGAGGGTGGGCACGCCTCCGGAGATAGTCGGAGCAGCCCTGTTCCTGGCTAGTGATGCCGCGTCGATGGTGACCGGGCATATCCTTGCGGTGGATGGTGGACTCTTGGCCCAATAACGACGGGAAGGAGTGTCGAAAGTGGGTCTGTATGCATTCAAGACGGCAGGGAAGGTGATCGTTGGTCGAGGAGCTTTGGCCCAGGCGGGGCCTGAGGCCGCGGCATTAGGCAAGGGCAAAGCCCTAGTCGTCACCGATGGAACCATGGTCGATTTGGGTCTTGCCGACAAATTAGTTGAAAACCTTGCGGCAAACGGGGTGCAGGCCGACGTGTTCCCCGATGTGGAGCCCGAGCCTTCCATGGGGACCGCGATCAGATGCGCCGCCAGGCTCGGGGAAGGGGGCTACGATCTTGTTGTTGGACTGGGGGGAGGCAGCTGCCTTGATGTGGCCAAGGCCGGCGCCGCGGCCATGGACGCTCCGGAAAGCCTGCCCAATTACCTTGGGACGAACAAGGTGCCCGGGCGCAGCATCGGTCTTTTCCTCATCCCCACCACCGCCGGCACCGGCACCGAGGTTACTCCCAACGCCATCGTGCTGGACACGGACAAAGAGGAAAAGCAGGGCATCGTCAGCCCCTATCTTTACGCGGATGTGTCCCTGGTGGACCCGGAGCTCACCGTGAGCAAGCCGCCTGCGGTCACCGCGGCAACGGGCATGGACGCCCTCACCCATGCCATTGAAGCCTTCGTTTCCAAGAACGCCTCGCCCATGACGGACCTGTTGGCCCTAGAGGCGGTGAGTCTCATCGGCGCCAACTTGCGCAGGGCAGTGGCCGACGGCTCCGACATAGAGGCCCGGGAGCAGATGATGTTCGGAAGCATGTTGGCCGGGATGGCCTTTGCCAACGCGGGGTTGGGAGCCGTCCACGCCATCGCCATGGCCATGGGGGGATTTGGCGTTACCCACGGCCGGGCCAACGCGCTCATGCTTCCCTATGTGATGAGGTTTAATCGGGAAAGCAATCCCGAGAAGTTTGCCCGCCTGGCAGTCGCGATGGGCCTTGATCTTCAGGGCCTGAGCGTCGATGAGGCGGGGGAGCAGGCCGTTGAGGCCGTTGCCCGCTTGGGCAAGGACGTGGGCTGCCCCCAGACCTTGCCAGAGGTAGGGATCGGTCCCGATCGCCTGGACCTTTTGGTCAGGAAGTCCTTCGATCAGCAGCGGCTGCTCAAGAACAACCCTCGACCGGCGGGGATGGCCGAACTTGAGCAGATCTGCCGCAGTGCACTTGGATGAGGAGGTGGGCATTATGCGGAGTCTCGTCTGGCAAGGTCCAAATCAACTAGTGGTGCAAGACAGCCCCAAGCCCGAACCCGGGCCGGGGGAGGTTCTGATCAAGGTTGCTTATACAGGGATTTGCGGCAGTGACATTACCATCTACCGGGGCTTTCATCAGCGGGCCAAGCCCCCCCTGATCATCGGCCACGAATTTGTGGGTCATGTGGCGGAGCTCGGTCCGGGGGTGGACGACCGCCTCCAGGTGGGAGACATGGTCACCGCCGAACCTACCTTCAGCTGCGGGACGTGCAAGTACTGCCGGTCTAATCTGTCGAACCTGTGCGCCGGGGTCGGCGTGCGGGGCGTTGACGGACCGGGGGCCTTCGCCGAGTACTTCGTCAGCAAACAGGAGAAGGTCTACAAGCTGCCTCCCGCGATGCCCCTCAGGGAGGGGGCGGTAATCGAACCCCTGGCCGTGGGAGTCCATGCGGTGAACAAAGGCCAGGTGGCCATCGATGAAGATGTGGCCGTCATTGGTGCGGGCCCTATCGGCATTCTCACCGCCCAGGCGGCCAGGGCCCGGGGAGCAGGCCGGGTGTTTGTGATTGAAGTCAAGCCCAATCGGCTGAAGCTGGCGGAGAAGCTGGGCTTTATCCCCATCGACGGGCGGGAGGATCCGGTGGCGGCCGTCCGGAGCATGACCGGCGGCGTCGATGTGGTCTTCGATGCCGCGGGCGCCTTGGCATCCGCCGGCTATCTGGTGCCCTTGGTCAAGAAGGGAGGCCGGCTGGTGGTGGTGTCCATCTTCAAAGAGGCGCCGCCCATGGACCTTAGGACCATGGCCTACAGCGAGCTTAGCCTTTGCGGCTGCTTCATCTACGTGCCCCAGGACTTCCATCAGGCCGTTGAGCTGGCCTCATCGGACAAGGTGGACTTGGCTTCGGTGATTTCCCATGAGGTGCCCCTCGCGGATGCTGTCCGGGGCTTTGAGCTGATGGAAAAGGCCGATGACAGCATGAAAGTCCTTATCAAGATTAGCTAGGAGGGGCCGCCGTGAAAAGGGAAGCAGTGCAGACGCTGTTGCTCGATGCCGCCAAAGGGATGTCCGTCTTCAACACCCACGAACACATCATCCCTCAAAGGGAGGCCCAGCGGACCATCCGGGACCTGTGGAGCCTCTTTAGGATCTGCTACGTCCGGCTGGATATGATCTCCGCGGGGATGTCCCCCTCCCTCTGGGAGGAGGGGGACTACGGCTGGGAAGAGGCATCTCCCTATCTCCCCGCGGCTGCCCACACCGGCTACTATCGCATGCTCCAAGGGGCCCTGGAGGATCTTTTCGGGATTGCTCCAGGGCCCTGGACCAAATCCAATTGGGAGGAGCTCTCGGCCGCGATCGCCCGGGCTAATGCCGCTCCCGATTGGTATGAGGTGGTCCTGAAAGAAAAGGCCAATTACGAGCTTAGCATCCTCGATCAGTACTGGAGCCCCGGCGGGGACGACTTCGACCCCCGGTATTTCCGCCCAACCCTCCGCGTTGATGTGTTTTTCAACGGCTATGATGTGCAGGCGCTCGATCGGAATGGCAACTGCCTTGCCGCGATGGCCAGCGAGTGGGGCGTCCCTCTAGAGAGCTTCGATGATCTGCTGGCTATGTTCGACCTGGCTTTCCAGCGGACGGTCGATCAGGGGGGATTGTGTGCCAAGCTGGCCATGGCCTACGAGCGGGACCTCACCTTCAATCCCGTCAGCCGCAAGCGAGCGGCAGCGATTTTCGGCAAGGTGAATCCCTCGCCCCAGGAGATCCGGGAGTTTCAAGATTTCATGCTCTATGAGACCCTCGCCCGCTGCCAGCGGTTTAGACTTCCCCTCCAGATCCACACTGGCATGCTGGCCCGCAATCAACACTCCCTGGCCCATACCAACCCGGTCCAGCTCAATCAGTTGTTCCTCGACTATCCGGACATCAAGTTCATCCTCTTCCACACGGGCTACCCCTACTGGCGCGAGGGGGCTATCCTGGCCAAGATGCTGCCCAACGTCTACTACGATCTTTGCTGGCTCCCCGTGATCAGCCCTGCGGCGGCCGACCGGGCCTTCGATGAGATCCTAGATCTGGTTCCCGCCAACAAGCTTATGTGGGGCGGCGATGGCCATTCGGTGGAGGAGTCCTACGGCGCCCTCCTGGCCATGCGGAAGGTCTTGACGAAGGTCCTCGCCCGGAAAGTCGCGGCCGGTGAGCTTAGCTTCCCTTCCGCCCTCGAGCTAATGCAGGGGATTCTGTCTCTGAACGCTAGGCGCTTGTTCCTCAAGTAGGGCTTCGGGTCTTTCCCGAAGCCCGCCCCCGCGGGGCCGTTGGCTGCAAGGAGTTCCCGGCGGCAACTCCCCTTGCCAACGGCCCCTTCGTCCGAGTCTCATCATCCCTCAGCTCTCTTCCAAATCAACGGACGCCGGGCCATCCCTACCCGGTCCTTGTTGGCGAGAGGTCCAAGGGTAGAGCTGGAATGAGTCTTCTGATAAGAGGGGCAATAGCCATAAGGCCAAAGACACCAAGGAGCCAGTTTAGAGAATCTTTTCACACAAAGTGGAGGAAAAATTCACTAGCGGGCGAATAAGGACGTTGGAAGCTGAATCTGGAAGGAGGCAGCAGCAAATGAAGAAGTGGATGTTGATCCTATTGGCGATGTGGCTCTGTGGTGTTTCGGCAGTTTGGGCGCAGAGTCTAGAGTGTGACGTAGTTGTCATCGGCGGAGGAGGCGCTGGTCTTTCTGCAGCTATTGAAGCCGCTGACCGTGGAGCTAAGGTCATCCTGCTGGAAAAGATGGCTTTCCTCGGCGGCGAGACGGGAATATCCGGGGGCACCATTCAGGGAGCGGAGACGGTTGTCCAGAGCAAAGCAGGTGTTGCCGACTCCAGGCGCGACTTGTTCAGATACTGGATGGAGGCCGGTCACTACAAGAACGATCCGGAACTTGTGCGGGCGGTTGTCGACATGTCGGCGGCTAATGTGGAATGGTTAATGAAGCTGGGAGTCGCCTATGAGCCAAGGAATCTGGGACTAGGCGGCTGGACGCCGGTCCCCAGGGCCCACCGAACTCCAGGGGGTGGTGCGGAGTTGATCAAAGCCCTGGAAAAGGCTGCCCGCGATCGAGGCGTTACCATCTTGCTGGGTACTAAGGCGACGGAGCTTGTCAGTGAGAACGGCCGCGTTGTCGGCGTCCGCGCCGAAGGCAAGGCTTCCCTGGTGAAGGGCAAGGCGGTGATTATCGCAACCGGAGGCTTTGCTGCCAATCCAGAGATGGTGAAACAGTATGCGCCGGACTATGTGGACTCCCTTCCGATCACGACCCCGGGCATTACGGGCGACGGCATCAGGATGGCCCAGGCCCTTGGCGCCAAGACTAGAGGCTTTGGCGGCGTCATCGGTTTTCGCAAAGTAAAGGACGTGCCCTACGGCAGCACCATCGACGGCTTGGGGCGCCAGGTCATCATGTACGTCAATAAGGCGGGGAAGAGATTTGTTGATGAGAACGCTTACTATGCCCTCATCGCCGAGGCAATTCACAACCAGGGCGGGGTTGTCTACCAGATCTTCGATGAGAAGAAGCGGGAGGCGTTGGGTTCGGCGGGGCAGAAAGACTTCGACGAGGCCTTGGCCAGCGGGCTCATCAAACAAGGTGCAACCATCGAGGAACTGGCGACGCAACTTGGAATTCCCCCCGAGGCCCTAGCCTCCACCCTGGCCGAGTTCAACGGCAATGCGGCAAAGGGCCATGATCCTGTGTTTTGGCGCGATGCGGCAACTCTAGTTCCTTTGACGACCCCTCCATACTATGGTCTGCCGGTTTTCCATGCCAATCTGGGGACCCTCGGCGGGCTGGTCATCAACACTGACGCGCAAGTGATCCATACGAGCGGGGAGGCAATACCGGGACTATATGCTGCCGGGTCGGTGACGGGAGGCTTCTTCGGCGATGTCTATCCGGCGGGCGGTTCGGCAGTGGCGATGGCTGTGGCCACAGGCAGAATTGCCGGGGCAAATGCGGCCTCGCTGGTGAAGTAGATCGCCACATTCGTTATGATAGGGGTGGAGAGGCGACATGGCCTCTCCGCCTGCCTAATTCTGGGTGCGGCTGGCGAAATGCTAGACCCCGCCTTCAGCTTTCCCAGTGGGGAAATCGCCTCTCCAAAGCTTTGCAATGGACCCGTCGGACTTCCTCAGCCCCTGGGCTGCCCGTTTATTCCCTTCCGCATCAACTGGGAGAAAAGCCGAGTCTTGCGGGTGCAAGTAAATAGCCTTGCTGGGCGTAGGACGATGCCCCCCGCAACGTTGGTCACCAGTCCAAGTCTGACCGGGTCGTTGACGATCTGGCGTCCACGGGCGCGAGAAGCAGGCGGGTCAAGCTCCAAGTGGCCAAGTTTTCTGGCATGTGGACCAGGGAGTTTGGATGGAGTCCATCTTAGTGATGGCGTCTTCAGGTCGGGCGAAACAAGGCCGGGCCCCTTTTGGGGCCCAGGGTGGAATCTACTGTGACTTGGCCTGCTTTGCTGGGAGGTACTGCCGTTGGTTCAAGATTACCAGGATGAGCACTGCTAGTCCGATGATATCGGTAATTACGTTGTGCTCGATGAGCATGAGGGCTGATGCTACGAGCAAAACCCGCTCCCATAGTTGGCATTTCCCTAGGAGCCAGCCTTGCAGTCCTCCCGCCAGGGCGACAACGCCTATGAGTGAGCTGATGACTACCCGCACAACGGCCAGGGGCTCGCCCATGAGCAGCAGCTCCGGTCCGTAGACAAACATGTAGGGTACGATAAAGGCCGTTACCCCTAGCTTGGATGCCAGGAAGCCAGTCTCGATGGGGTCGGACTTGGCTATCCCCGCGGCGGCGTACGCGGAAGTGGCCACGGGTGGCGTAATGGTCGAGATGCAGGCAAAGTAAAAAGCGAACAGGTGGGCTGCCAGCCGGTTAACGCCCATCTGCACGATGGCGGGAACGGCCAGAGCCGCAACCATGACGTAGGCGGCGGTCGTCGGGACGCCCATGCCCAGGACTAGGGAGGCGATCATGGTCAAGAACAGAGCGACGGGTAGTCTTCCACCGGCAAAGCTAAGGACCATGCTGGTAAACTTGACCCCTAGGCCGGTTAGGCTGACGACGCCGATGATGACGCCGGCGATAGCGCAGGACGTGGCGATAATGACCGCGCCTGTAGCTCCGGACGCCAGTGCCTTGAAGACCTTCTCAGGTGTCATTCTGGTTTCCTTGCGCACCAGTGTGACTAAGAAGGTCGCGATGATGCACCAAAAGGCCGTGAAGTGGGGCGTATAGCCCTTAGTCAGCAGGATGAGGACGAGAATCAAAGGGAATAAGAGGTGCCATCCCTGTTTTAGGATCTGCTTCACGTCCGGCAGCTCTTCCTTAGGCAGTCCTACCAGGCCTGTGCGAGCTGCTTCAAAATCAACCATCATCAGGATGGCAAAGAAGTAAAGGACTGCTGGCAGAGCAGCGGCGGCGCAGACTTTGATGTAAGGGATGCCGACGAATTCCGCCAGGATGAAGGCAGCTACTCCCATGACGGGCGGCATGATCTGTCCGCCGGTCGATGCAGCCGCCTCAACGGCTCCGGCAAAGGCCGGTTTGTAACGGAGGCTCTTCATTAGGGGAATGGTGTAGCTTCCCGTGCCCACTACGTTGGCGACGGCGCTGCCGGAGACGGTCCCCATCAGCGCGCTTGATATCACCGCGACCTTGGCTGGTCCGCCTCGGGTCCCGCCGGCCAAGCCCCGGGCCAGGTCGATGAAGAACTGTCCGGCCCCCGATTCGTTCAGGAAGGAGCCAAAAAGGACGAACAGGTAGATAAATGTGGCGGCAGCCCCGATGGGTGTGCCGAACACGCCCTCGGTGGTCAAACAAAGATGCTCCAGAAGCTTGGTGACAGATACGCCCGCGTGGGCCAGCCTCCCAGGGAGGAACTTGCCCACCCAAACATAGGCCAACCCCACCGCGGCAACGATGCACAAGGGCAGGCCGGTGGTGCGCCGGGCTCCCTCAAAGACGAGCAGAATCATCGCGACAGCCACGACTTTGTCGAGGCTGGTCAGTGGGTCGACGTACACCCAGCGGGTGATCATCCGGTCGTATTCGAACAGTCCCACATAAAGACAGACGAGAAGAGCGGTGATGGCCAATGCGATGTCGAGGGGCGATGCCTTGTCCCGGGGCGATTTCTTGCTTCCGGGGTACAGCAAAAAGGCGAAAGGCAAAAGGAGTCCCAAGTGGAGGGCCCGCATCTGCAGGGCCTCTAGGATGCCGAACTTAGCTACGTAGAGGTGGAACACCGAGACGGAAGCAGCCAGAAAGGCAATTATCTGCTTGCTCCTGCCGGTCAGCTTTCGCTGTTCTACAGCCTCATCTTTAACGGTTACTGCATCATTTTTACCCATCGATTTACCTCCCTAGGGAAGGGCGGCCGCCGCTGCGGCCGCCCACCGCACCGATTCGCTATTGGAGAACGCCGATCTCCCGGTAGAACCGTTCGGCTCCCGGATGCAAGGGCCCGCCAAGGTCCTGACAAGCCTTTTCGGGGACAAAGTCCTTCTCGATGTCCACGTGGATGGCGCCGATGCGCCGCTGGCCCTCGGGGCTGTTGATGGTCTTGGCGATGTTGTAGACCAAGTCCTCGGGCAGGTTCTTGTTGATTACCAGAATGATGCCGCCGCCGAGGGAGATGACATCCCGGTCATGGCCTTTGTAGATGTCCTTGGGCAGGGTGTAGACGGCATAGCCGAACTCCTCGGCCAGCTGCTTGGCCGCCTCTTCGCCGATATCCAGGAGGCGGATGGGCTTGGATAGGGCGATCTCCTGGAAAGCGGGGGCCGGCATGGACGTATAAAGGGCCAAAGCGTCCGCGTGGCCGTCTTTGATCAAGGATGCTGCGTCCGCGTGGGAGACGAAGTTGATCTTTCCGCCCCAGGAAATGATGTCATCGTAAGTGATGCCGTTTGCCTCGAGGATGCGGCGGAGAGTCAATTCCGCGATGTTGCCCCTGGGGTTGGTGCATATGCGCAGGGGATAGCGCTTCTCCTTGATTTCCGCCACGGAGGTGAGTCCGGTATCGGCGGTAACGGCGATCTGGACATACTGGTTCATGACCTTGGCCAGGGTATTGATGTTCTCGCGAGCCTCTTCGAAGGGCTCGATGCCCCCATTGACGGCGGCAAAGACCAATTCCGTCGTGGTGTGGCCGATCTGGCACTCGCCGCGATTGACCAGTTCGATGTTGGTAATGGATCCTCCAACCACCGGGTTGGCATTAGTTCCGGGGATATTCTCCATGATCATATCAGCGATGACTGCTCCGACGGGATACATCGTCCCCCCCATGGGCCCCATGGTGATGACGATCCCTTGGGCCTGGGCCGCAAGACCCAGTAAACATACGACCAGTACTGCCAACAATCCTGACTTAAACTGCTTCAACAACATCCAACACCTCCATTTAGTATTTTCTTTATCTGCTAATGGGGTATTTTCCCCATTTGCGAGCCGCGCGGAAAAGGGCGATGATGTTCTCCGGAGACGCATCGGGCTGCAGATTGTTTGACGGGGCAATGATGTAGCCGCCGCCCGGGCCCAAGGCCTGGATGCGCTTGCGCACCTCTTCCTCCACATCTGCGGGCGTTCCGAAGGCTAGGACTTGCTGCTGATCGATGCCGCCGTGGAAACACAGGCGGTCACCGAAAGCTTCCTTGAGGCGGTGGGAGTCCATGCCGGCCGCCAGGGGCTGAACGGGATTGAGAATATCGACGCCGGCATCGATGAGATCGGGAATCAGGTCGAAGATGGCGCCGTCGGAATGCATGTAGATCTTGGCGTCGGTGTGCCGCTTGATGGCCGCTATGATTCTGCCGTGCCGGGGCTTGATCATTTTGCGGTAGATGTCGGGTGACATCAACGGCGCGCTTTGGGTGCCCAAGTCATCCTGAATTTGGACGATCTGGACGTACTTTCCAATCCTGCTGAGGAATGCGTCCATCAGTCCGATGGTGATGTCCGCGATGATGTCGAGGAGCTTATTGGCGAACTCTTGGTTGATCATGAGATCGACCAGAAAATCCTCCATTCCCCGCAGGCGGCAGGCCTGCATGAAGGTGCCCATCACCGGCGCCCCGGCAACGACGGCAAAGTCGGTGTTATGGTACAGATGCTTAGCTTCATCTTCAATGCCTCGCACCCGGCCGGGATCATCGGGATCGGGCCAGGTATAGTTGTCTAAATCCCGGGCGTCCATATCCCGCAGGGGGTGCTCGACGATGCAGGAGTAAAGCCCCGAGCGTTTGAAAGTGATTCCCCAGTCGTCTTTGAAACGGCCGTCGTCGAAGCGCCTCGCCTGGGTTTTGTAGGGAGACTTAAGATAAATCCGGCGAAAGTCGGTGTCAAGGTAGGACAGCAAGCGCTCATCGTAGTACTGGATGGTGCAGCTTGTGGGAATGACAACGGTGCTGCCATCTTCTTCGAACCCCAAATGTTCCATCATCTTGTAGTAGGTTAGGTCTAGCATGCCAGCACCGCCGCCCCCTAGGTCTAGGGGCACGTAGTCGGGCTCTTGGTGGTTGATTGCTCGAACTACCCTCTCCCTGCGGGTCAACTGTCTTCCCTCCAAATGATCATAATTGGTGCTTCGTTATATGATTCCTCAGCAAGTGGCGGAATCCTCCATCAGATACCAGCGATAAACCGCCGAACGAAACAACAAGGCGAAGAAGGAAAAATATACGGTCTTTGTTGCCGCAAGGCAAGATAAGAGGTTCAACAGGAGGATGCATGTTTTTCACGGGATAGGCGGCGGTCCCCAAGATCATTCCGGAGAATTGTCCCCGGACGAGGACAAAGGGGCAAGAGCACAGAATGCCTCGACTCAGGGCGATCTCTTCGGGGGAGAGGAGCTCTCTGCCCGCGGCTGACGGAAAATGTTGCAAAGGGAATTTCTCCGGGGCACAATAGGGTGGGAGGAGACCTGACATGCGACTCTACATTGCTGGCCCAATGAGCGGATACCCCGAGTTCAATTTCCCGGCTTTCCATGATGCGGCGCGGTGCTTGAGGGGGCAGGGCTATGATGTTGTCAACCCCGCGGAATTGGAAACCGAGGATACAACGAAGTGTTGGGCCTTTTATGCCCGGCGGAGCGTCGGCCTTCTAGTCAAAGACTGCGATGCGGTGGTGCTCTTGTCTGGATGGGTCGATTCCCGGGGCGCCTTGTTGGAGGCGATCGTTGCCCGGGCTTTGGGACTCCCCTTCTATCGGCTCGTTGGCTCCTCCCTTGAGCTCTGCAGCACCGAACATGTTGATCAAGTGATTGAGAGCAGGCTGAACTTGCTTCTAAGGTAGTATCAAGGGACCGATATATGGGAGGCGATGACGTGGCGGAGATCTATTTAGCGGGCGGCTGCTTTTGGGGAATGGAGAAATACTTGTCTTCCATCCGGGGGGTACTGTCCACCGAAGTGGGCTATGCCAACGGTAGGACCTTGCATCCGACTTATGAGGATGTGTGTCATAAGAACACGGGCCATGCCGAGACGGTTCGGGTCGAGTACGATCCAGAGGTAATCTCCTTGAGATTCCTGCTCCAATTGTATTTCGAGGCCATCGACCCCACCGCGGTCAACCGCCAGGGGGCGGATGTGGGCGTCCAGTATCGCACCGGAATCTACTACACCGATCCAGCCGACCTGCCAGTCATCCAGGAGGCTATCGGTGAACTGCAGAAAACCCTCGATCGGCCTGTCGCGGTTGAGGTCAAACCCCTAGAGAATTACAGCCCCGCCGAGGAATACCATCAAAAGTACCTGGACAAGAACCCGGGGGGCTACTGCCACATTGGCCCGGACAAGTTCGCGCGGGCAGCCAGGGCCCTCGTCGATCCCGAGAATTATGCCCCTCCTGAACAGGCGAAGCTGCGGGAGACCCTGACTGACATCCAGTACCGGGTGACGCAGGAAGACGCCACCGAACCACCCTTCGCCAATGAGTACTGGGACCTGTTCCGACCAGGGATTTATGTGGACGTCACCACCGGCGAACCTCTATTCCTTTCCACCGACAAATTTGAGTCGGGCTGCGGGTGGCCCAGCTTTGCCAAGCCCATCGACCCTAGGGTCCTCCGGGAGCGGCTCGACACTTCCCACGGCATGCGCCGCATCGAGGTGCGAAGCCGCGTTGGCGACGCCCATCTGGGCCATGTCTTTGATGATGGTCCAAAGGAACTGGGTGGGCGGCGGTATTGCATCAACAGCGCCGCCCTCAAGTTCATCCCCAAGGAAGAAATGGAAAAGGAAGGATATGGATATTTGCTGGGGCTTTTGGAAAACGAGTAGGCTATTTGAGACTGACTTGATTTGATGGAGTGTACCTCCTGTCGGGCAATCCCTGGCAAACTCGGATATCGATTGGCATCCTTTTCCATCGGGTGTGAGCTCACGGCGCCTCTACGTGCCACGTGTTGAGTACGATTGAGTACACTCTCTGACAGCCTGGCTGCGCCGTCCTCGCCGCAAGAGAGTTGGTACACCAACTCGTCTCTTACGGTGTCTTGGTATTGGGCCATCCTCATTGACTTCCTGTTGTCATTACCAGGAGGGGGATGGCCCTTCCTGCTGCTACCCCATCCTCCAGACGGGACATCACTTCCTGTGGAACGACACCCCAGCCTGCACACCGCCAGATATTACTACTTTATTGACAAATACAGGATATAATAGTAAAATTATCGTGATTTATCTAATAGTATGCTCAAGAGGCGCTCGCTGTAGGGGAGGAGGTCATGTCGGGCCGGCAACTCTTACCAAAACGCTAAAATAGCCGGAAGGGGGAGCCTAAATGCGAAGGTGTCTTGTATTACTTCTGGTAATGAGCATGTTGGTGGTGCCGTCGAGTGCTCTTGCTCAACTCAATCTCCAATTGGCTCACGTTTATGAGCCCGAACATCCATTTCATAAAGGTTCAGAGCTGGCTGCGCAGATTGTCGCTGAGAGGACCAACGGCCGAATCGTAATCAACATCTATCCCGCTTCCCAATTGGGCACGGAGGAAGAGATTACGGAGGCGGTAATCCATGGATCCATTCCCATTGTTGTCTCAGGTGCTGGTCAAATTGGGAACTTGTATAGACCAATCTATGTGGCTGAAATGCCCTACATCTTTCGGGACATCGACCACGTCATGGCATTCAATGAGAGCGAAATTGGCAAACAACTGGTAGAGGGCCTGAGACAAGAATTGGGCGTGCGAGCTATTGGCGCGTCGACCTTTGGGATAAGACACATTACATCGAATAAGCCCATTAGAACACCGGATGACTTGAAGGATTTTCGTTTGCGGGTCCCTGAGCAGCACGTCTGCATCGAGTATGCCAAGGCTTTGGGCGCGGAGCCCACGCCAATTGCCTATGCCGAGGCCTATATGGCTTTGCAGCAAGGGGTCGTCGATGGACTGGAAAACCCCTTATCAGCTATTTACGCCATGCGTTTTTATGAGGTGCAGAAATACATCAACTTGACGCGGCACGTAACCAACGCTTGCTACTTCTTGATGAACGATGATGTCTTCCTCGGACTGTCGGAGGAAGATCAACAGATCATTCTGGATGCCTTTGCCGAGGCATCGTATCTTGTGGCCGATCTCATGAAGCAGCAGGATCAGGACCTCATCGACTACTTCAAAGCTCAAGGCGTGACCATTATTGAACCTGACGTGGACGTCTTCGTTGCAAAAGCTGGCGATATGGCTGAAGGATTCAAGCATTGGTGGGCGCCTTTCGGTGAGGACCTGCACATTAGAATCCGGGAGCTCAAATAGGAGCTGGGAAGGGTCGGTCCCATTAGCTCAACAGGCCCTGTTGATATGTGAAACAGCACGGGGAGCTGCCGGCTCCCCGTGCTTGGAAGGCCGCCATGTTGCTCGCGAGTCCACAATGCTATAGTGAGGGGGCGAAGGGCTGTTGAAAAGGCTGGTCAACAACTTTGAGGAGTACGTGTGCGTTTTTTTCTTCCTCTTGATATTTATCCTAATGAGCATGCAGGTGTTTACTCGCTATCTCTTGGGCATTACCTTTGCCTGGAATGAGGAAATGGCGAGATATGTCTTCGTGTGGCTGACTTTCGTCGGGGCTGCTTACGCTTGCAAACAGGACGCGCATATAAAGATTGAAATTGGCTACGAGTTCATTAACCGAAGACTGCCAAGGTCAGGCCAGATAGCGTTGCAGATCCTGAAGCAGCTCCTAACCATCGGCTTCTTGCTGCAATTGATCTACTTCGGCTACATTCTGGCTGACCGCTCTTGGCGTTTCCGGTCGCAGGCAATGCAGATTCCCCAGTTTTATCTCTACATCTCCGTTGTCATCGGGGCTGCTCTTTTTCTGGTTCGTGAGCTTCAGGCAATCGGACGACGAATCAAGACCGATATATCGGCGATACCTGGAAAGGAGTAACTCAATATGCTGGCTTTCCTGATTGGCGCGCTCTTTGTACTCATGTTCATTGGCACGCCTGTATCCTTAGCCATTGGCATTCCATCTCTTCTTTACATCATTATGGAGCCGAGCATCCCAAGCTTTACGGCTATTCAGCGCATGGTATCGGGGCCCAATACGTACAGCCTGTTGTCTATCCCCTTCTTTATCTTCGCTGGCAACCTGATGAATACAGGCGGTGTAACGACACGCATCTTCAATTTCTGCGAGAGCATTGTGGGGTCGGTCAAGGGCGGCTTAGGTCATGTAAATGTAGTGGCTAGCGTGATCTTTGCAGGCATGGCTGGGGCAGCGATCGCCGATGCCGGGGGCCTTGGGGCCGTCGAAATCAAGGCCATGCGCGATGCCGGCTACGATGACGGGTTTACCTTGGGTATTACAGCCGCCTCTTCTACCATCGGACCGATCATTCCGCCGAGTATGACCATGGTAGTCTATGGCGTGGTGGCGGGCGCCTCCATTGGACGGTTGTTTGCAGGGGGGGTCATTCCCGGTTTGCTGATGGGCTTGACACTGATGATCATGATATACATCATGGCCGACAGATACAATTGTCCGCCCCCGGTCAAGACAAGCCTCTCCCAGGCCATCAGCACGTTTAAGTCCGCATTCTTTGCCTTGTTGACTCCGGCAATAATCCTTGGGGGGATTTTCTTCGGCGTCTTCACCCCAACTGAGGCTGCGGCCATGGCTTCCCTCTATTCAATCATTCTCGGCATCGTCTATCGGGAGCTCACCTTGGAAGACTTTTATCAAGCTGTGAGAGAGTCGATGGAGACAACGGTTGTCGTCATGTTCATCGTCGCTTCAGCTACCCTTTTCGCCTGGATCCTTGCCCGTGAAAGGGTCCCACAGATGGTCGCCAGCTTCATCTTAGGAAAAACAACTAACTACTATGTGATCCTGTTCGCCATTAACATCCTTCTTCTGATCGTTGGTTGTTTCATGGAGACGGTAGCTTCGATAAATATCCTTGTTCCGGTCTTTCTACCCATCATCAAGATGTTGAATATCGACCCAGTCCATTTCGGCGTTATGATGGTTCTGAACTTGACCATTGGCGTCTTGACCCCTCCCTTTGGAACCGTGCTTTACGTATTGAGCGGCGTAGCCAAGGTTTCCGTTGAGACAGTTGCGCGCAACACAGCCGTTTTCCTCATTCCCCTGCTCATAACACTGGTGCTGGTCATCCTATTCCCCCAGTTGACGCTATTTCTGCCTAGGGTTCTTTATGGGTGACGGCAGTCACCGCAACCGATCTCATTCATGGGAGTGCCATCGGGGGAAACAAGGTTGAAGGGTCTGTCGCGGTGAGAGGGCCAGCAGTTGGACCATCACCAAATTGCCGCAATTCTAATTCCGCGGCCGTTAGCGGCTGCCGATGCCCCTTGCTGATTTTCAAGGCATCCACGAAGGAATCCAGCCCTCCGAGCAGAAAAGAGTATGGGGGGCTGGACTGCGGAATATTAAATTCATCTAGGCCTTTCGGAATACTGTCTTGGCTGCAAGACCACTTCACTAATTACGCCCGCCATAGAAGGGCCTTTCGTCGTATTCAAGGCACTGTTGACGCGCGGGTTCGCCTCCCTTTAGATGAAGGATTTGGGAGCGGGGGGGAGAATTCTGTAAGTGGTTTGGGAAAATTGTAACAAGGCAAGGGGAAAGGGGAATTGCTTAATGAGACCAATCATTGCGATCACCATGGGGGATCCCACAGGGATTGGGGCGGAAATTGCCGTTCGCGCCTTGGCGAATAAGCGGTTTTACGAGGAGGCCCGCCCGCTGGTCATCGGCTCGCGGGGCCCAATGGAAGATGGGCTGCGGATGGTAAATTCGGATCTCAAGCTCAACATCATCGCCGATGTGTCTAAGGGCCGGTTTGAATACGGGACCATCGATCTGTTGGACCTGGACAATGTGGACATGGATAAGCTCGTCTACGGCAAAGTTGCGGCCATGGGCGGCAAGGCGGCCTTTGAGTACATCGTCAAGGGCATCGACCTGGCCATGGCCGGGATCGTTGATGCCGTGGTGACCGGCCCCATCCACAAAGAAGCCCTCAATCAGGCGGGCCATCACTACTCGGGCCATACGGAGATCTTCGCCGAAAAGACGGGCACCAAGGACTACTCCATGATGCTGGCCCACAAGGATTTTCGCGTCGCCCACGTCACCACCCACGTTTCCCTGCGCAAGGCCTGCGACCTGGTCAAGAAGGCGCGGGTTTTGACCGTCATTCGGCTAGCCCACAACGCTATGCTTGAACTGGGGATCGAAGAGCCTCGGATCGGTGTTGCGGGACTCAATCCTCACTCTGGAGAAGGCGGGCTGTTTGGCGATGAAGAAATCAAGGAGATCATCCCGGCCATTGAGGAGGCCAAAGGGCAAGGAATGAATGTGGAAGGTCCTGTGCCCCCCGACACCCTCTTCGCGAAAGCCCTCGGCGGCCAGTACGACATCGTCGTCGCCATGTACCACGACCAGGGGCACATCCCCATGAAAACCGCGGGATTTGAGCTGGATTTGGCGACCAATACCTACAAGTCCGTCAGCGGCGTCAACATCACCTTAGGCCTGCCCATCATTCGCACCTCGGTGGACCACGGTACTGCCTTTGGGAAGGCCGGACAGGGCCGGGCCAATGCGGAGAGCCTAGAGGAGGCAATTGATTATGCTATCCAGTTTGCCAGAGGCAAAAAGAGGGCGTAACGGCTCCCCGATTAGACTGGGCCTAGTTGCCGACGACTTAACAGGGTCAAACGATACGGGTGTCCAGTTCGCCAAGCAGGGACTGGACACCCTGGTCATCTTAGAATTGGCCGGGGCCGAAGCAGCCATCGCAGGAGCCGCCGAGTACGACGTGTTCGTCATCAACACCGACAGTCGCGCCGATGATCCGGCCACGGCCCGCAGCAAGGCCCGGCAAGGGGCGAGAATCCTCTTGGACGCCGGCATCGAGTACATCTATAAGAAAATCGACTCCACTTTGCGGGGCAACTTGGGAGCCGAGCTGGAAGGAGTAATGGACGCCGCGGGAGCGAAGGCGGCCTTCTTCATCCCCGCTCTGCCCGCTTTGGGCCGGACGACCGTCGGCGGCTTCCATCTAGTGCGGGGCGTTCCCGTCAGTCAAACGGAGATTGCCAAGGATCTGATCAGCCCCGTCAACGAGTCCCACATTCCCACCCTGCTGGCCGGCCAGTGCGAGCGCCCTGTCGGCCACATATCCTTGGGAACGGTGCTAGGAGGGGTTGATGAGGTCAAGAAGGCCATCAAGGGCGGGATGGCGGCCGGCCAGACCGTCTTCGTGGTCGACGCGACAACAGAAGAGCATCTCCTCGTTGCCGCCCAGGCCATCGTCGATCTGGGCTTGGCGCGGGTGACCTGCGGCTCCGCGGGTTTTGCGGAGATTTTGCCCCGGGTCCTTGGACTCGGCAAGGAAAGGGCGCCGAAGGGACTGCCGGTACTGACGGTGGCCGGGACCCGCAGCCAGGTGACGGTGGAGCAGATCAAGGCTGCCGCCAGGAGAGATGGCGTGACCCTTGTCCTTGCCAAGGATGAAGCCTTCGGGGAGGAAAAGGCGAGGCAGCAGGAGATCGCCCGGCTGGTCGAGGAGGTCAGACGGGGCCTTCGTCACGGAAGCGATGTGATCCTGGCCATGGCGGGAACGGTGCAAGGCAACGCCGCTGCACCCGCCGTTGACCCCGCTGAGCTCAGCCGCCTGATTGCCGCGGGGCTCGGGGAAGTTGCCGCCCAGATAGTCCTTGGCGGGCCGGCAATCAGCGGACTAATCCTAACTGGAGGAGACACGGCCCTGGCTGTGTGCCGCCGGCTCAAAGCTCCGGGTCTGTCCATCGGCGATGAAGTCCTGCCGGGGATCCCCTATAGTCGGCTCCTCAATGGGGAGGCTCCCGGAACCAAGGTAGTGACTAAGGCCGGGGCTTTCGGTGATCGGGAGGCCTTGATCGTGGCCATCGATTACTTAAAGAGTCTGGATTAGGGGAGGTATTGGCATGGGATACAAGCTTGAAGGCAGCGTGGCGGTGGTCACTGGAGCCGGCCGGGGCATCGGCAAGGCGGTGGCCCTGGGGTTGGCCAAGAAGAAGGTCAAAGTGGTCATCGCCGATCTGCTGTTGGCAGAGGCCGAGAGAGTAGTCAAAGAGATCGAAGAGATGGGCGGCGAGGCTTTAGCCGTGAAGGTCGACGTTTCCCGGGAGGAAGATGTCAAAGCCATGGCCGAGAAGGTTCTAGAGAAGTTCGGCCGGGTAGACATTGTGGTCAACAACGCTGCGATCTGCCCCATCAGCCCCTTGGAAGACACGCCTGCGGAAGAATGGGACCGGGTGCTGGCGGTGAATATCAAGGGACCCTACCTGGTCATCAAGACCCTGCTGCCGGCGATGAAAAAACAGGGCGGGGGCCGCATCGTCAACATGGCCTCCGTTGCCGGCAAGATGGGGGCCATGGTGGCCGGACTCCATTACACCGCCTCCAAGGCCGGCATCATCGCGATGGGCAAAGTCCTGGCCCGCCACTGCGCTCCCTACGGCATCACCGTCAACACCGTCGCTCCGGGGCCAACGGCGACGGAGATGACCGCCGATTGGACGGAGGAGGAGATGGCCAGGCTAACCCAGAACATACCCCTGGGCCGCTACGGGACGATGGAGGAGATTGCCGCCGGTGTGCTGTATCTTGTCTCTGAAGAAGCCTCTTTTGTAACCGGCGAGTGCTTGGATATCAACGGGGGATTGTGGATGGATTAGTAAAGGAGGCGTGAGCCGTGTTTGAGCCACAAACCTTCTATTTGCCGGTGCGGGTGATAACGGGCATCGGCTGTTGTGATTGTCTGCCCGAGGAGGTTGCCAAACTCGGCGCCCGGAAAGCCCTGCTGGTGACCGATAAGGGCGTCAGGGGCGCCGGGCTGACGGAAGCGATCGAGGCCAGCTTGAAGGACTGCTGCGATGAGCTGTCTGTGTATGATGAGGTGCCCCCCGAGCCTACGGTCAGGGATGCCGACAAGCTGGGGGATCTAGCCCGGGAGCTGAGGCCCGATGTCATCGTTGGCGTTGGCGGCGGGTCTGTCCTGGACATGGCCAAGGGAGCCGGCGTGCTGGCTAATAATCCTGGTTCCATCAAAGACTACTTCGGCACCGGTTTAGTGAAAAACCCCTCGGTGCCGACGATTATGCTGCCCACCACCGCGGGCACGGGGAGCGAAGTCACCCCGAACGCCATTTTCCTCGATGAGGAAGAGAAGCTGAAGGTGGGGGTAGTCAGCCCCTATAACTTTGCCCGGTTGGCCATCGTGGATGCCAAGCTGACCTTGTCGGCGCCGCCGCGCCTGACGGCAGCCACCGGGGTTGATGCTTTCACCCATGCCGTTGAGGCCTATACTTCCGTCAGGGCGTCGATCCACTCGGATTTGTTTGCCGCCGAGTCCATCCGGCGGATCGCCCGGAGTCTGCGGACGGCAGTGGCCAATCCAGGGGATTTGCAGGCCCGCTACGACATGGCCATCGGCAGCGTCTACGGGGGCATCGCGCTGAGCATGGCGGGGACCGGTGCAGTCCACGCCCTAGCCTATCCTTTGGGCGGCACCTACAGGATACCCCACGGCGTGTCCAACGCCTTGCTCCTGCCCTATGTGATGGAGTTCAATTATCTGGCCAACCTGGAGAAGTTCTGCAATGTGGCCCGGCTGATGGGCGAGCCGGTGGAGGGGCTTTCCCTGCGGGAAGGCGCCTGGAGGGCAGTGGAGGCCATCAAGGCTTTGGTCGAGGATGTGGGCATCCCCACCAGCCTGCGGGAATTTGGCATTGACCCGAGCACTGCCCCTGAACTGGCCGATGCCGCCTCCCAAGTCACGCGCCTTTTGGGCAATAACCCGCGGCGGATCTCCCGGGAGGAGATCCAGGCCATCTACGAGCGGGCCATGTAGGGAGGGGGAGCAATGGAGCTTGCCAAGGACGCCCTGGTTGCCATGCTGCGGAGGATGCTGGCGATCCGCTACTTCGAGCAGAGCATCCTGAGGCTTTTCGAACAAGACCAGGTCCGGGGGGCAACCCACGTGTACCTGGGGGAAGAGGCTGTGGCCGTTGGCGTTTGTACTGCCCTCAGGCCCGATGATTACATCTCCAGCACCCATCGCGGCCATGGTCACTGCATCGCCAAGGGCGGCGATTTGAACAAGATGATGGCCGAGCTGTTAGGCAAGGCCACTGGCTATTGCAAGGGCAAGGGCGGCTCGATGCACATTGCCGACTTGGACCTGGGGATCCTTGGCGCCAACGGCATCGTCGGCAGCGGCATACCCATCGCTGTTGGCGCTGCCTTGGGCAGCACCATCCAAGGAGAGGACCGGGTGGCAGTAGCCTTTTTTGGCGACGGGGCGTCCAATACGGGGGCGTTCCACGAGGGGATCAACCTGGCCGCCGTTTGGAAGCTGCCGGTGGTGTTTGTCTGTGAGAACAATATGTATGCCGTTTCCACCTCCACCAGGGAGAGCCTGGCCATCGGTGGGGTTGTGGAGCGGGCTGCGGCCTACGGCATCCCCGGCGTCCAGGTGGACGGCAACGATGTGCTGCAGGTTTACGAAGCAGCCCGGGAGGCTGTAGCCAGGGCCAGGGAGGGGAAAGGGCCGACCTTGCTCGAGTGTCTTACCTACCGGTGGACGGGCCACACCGTCGGCGATCCCGGCCTTTACCGCAACAAGGAAGAAGTGGAAGCCTGGAAGCAGCAGGACCCCATCCTCCGCTTCCGGGATTATCTCATTGAGGCGGGGATTCTCACCCAGGAAGAGTACGATGCCATCGACGGCGAGGAAAAAGAGCGTCTGGAGCGGGCCATCGCGTTTGCCCAGGAGAGCCCTGAGCCATCGGTGGAAGCCCTTTTAGAGGATTTATACGCCTGAGGGCTTGGGAAGGAGAAAGGTGGGAACACTGTGAGGGAGATAACTTATGCTCAGGCGTTGAATGAAGCCCTCCGGGAGGAAATGGAGCGGGATCCCCACGTATTCATCCTCGGTGAAGACGTGGGCCGCCATGGCGGGGTTTTCACCGTGACGAAAGGTCTGATCGACCAGTTCGGGGGCGAGCGGGTGCGCAACACCCCCATCTCCGAGTGCGCCATCGTGGGCGCGGCCCTCGGGGCTGCGGTGGTGGGCTGCCGGCCTGTCGCTGAGATTATGTACGTGGACTTTATGACCATCGCCATGGAGATGATTGTCAACCAGGCGGCGAAAATCCGCTACATGTTCGGCGGCAAGGCGAAGGTGCCGATGGTGGTGCGGACCCAAGGGGGAGGGGGACGGGGGAATGCTGCCCAGCATTCTCAGAGCTTGGAGGCCTGGTTCGTCCACGTCCCCGGGCTGAAGGTAGTCATGCCCGCAACGCCCTACGATGCCAAGGGTCTGCTCAAGTCGGCGATCCGGGATGATAATCCGGTTATCTTCCTGGAAAACAAGAACCTCTACTTTCGCAAAGGACCGGTGCCGGAAGGGGAGTATACCATCCCCCTGGGCGTGGCCGACATCAAACGGCCAGGTTCTGATGTAACCGTGGTTGCTACCTCCCGCATGGTGGGCGAAGCCTTGGCGGCGGCGGAGGTTCTGGCCGAGTCGGGGATTGACGTTGAAGTCATCGATCCCCGGACCCTCGCTCCCTTAGATATGGGTACCATTATCGCTTCAGTTAAAAAGACCCATCGGGCCGTCATCGTCCACGAAGCTTGCACTACCTGCGGCATCGGGGCCGAGATCGGCATGCGCATCATGGAAGAAGCCTTTGACTACTTGGATGCACCGGTCAAGAGGGTGGCTGCGGTAGATGTGCCTGTGCCCTACAACCGCATCCTGGAGGACGCCGCCCTGCCCAACGTGGAAGACATCATCAGGGGAGTGCGGGAAGTACTCGCTTAATTATGCAGTCAGTGAAGGAGGAGAACAGTCTTGGCAACGGAAGTTGTGATGCCTAAACTTGGCCTGACGATGGAGGAGGGGAGCATTAATAAATGGCTTAAAAATGAAGGGGATCCGGTCCAGGAAGGCGAGCCCCTGATGGAGGTCATGACGGACAAGGCCGCGGTGGAAGTAGAGTCTCCGGCCAGCGGCGTCTTGCGAAAGATCATTGTGCCCGAAGGGGAGACGGTGCCCCTGGCCACGGTCATCGCGGTCATTACCGGTCCTGATGAACCCTTGCCGGCCAAGTATGCCCAGGCTCCGGCGAAGGAAGCGGAGCCGCAAGCGGCTGCCCCTGCGGCGGCGGCAGAACCGAAGGCTCCCGTTCGCAGGAGCGGGGAGCGGATCAAGGCTTCTCCGGCGGCCAAACGGGTGGCCCGGGAGCAGGGCCTCAGCGAAGAAGAACTGGGCCAGGTGCCTGGCACCGGTCCGGGCGGTAGGATCACCGAGAAGGACGTCTTGGACTATGTTGCGGCCAAAGCGGCCAAGCCCGCCGAGGTCCCGGCCGCCGCGCCCGCTGCCGAGGATGTCGTGGTGCCCGTCAAGGGCATCCGCAAGGTCATGGCGGAGCGGATGGTGGAAAGCGTCAAGACCGCTCCCCAGTTCTCCATCGCCATGGAAGTGGACATGACCGAGGCGGCAGCCCTGCGGACCAGGCTGGTCGCGGATGAAGAGCTCCTTGGCGTGCGCATCTCCTACACCGACATCCTGGCCTTCATGGTGGGGCGGGCCTTGGAGGAGCATCCCCAGGTCAATGCCCGCTGGGAGGGGGATCAGATCCGGCAGCTGGGCGAGATCAACGTAGGCATCGCCGTCGGGGCTGACATAGGTCTGGTAGTGCCCGTGGTGAAGGCCATCAACCGGAAGCGCCTGGTGGATGTGGCCAAGGAAATCAAAGAGCTGTCCAAGAAGGCCCAGGCGGGCAAGCTTTCTCCCGATGATCTTCAGGGGGGAACCTTCACTATCTCCAACCTGGGGATGTTTGGCGTCGACCGCTTCACGGCCATCATCAATCCGCCGGAAAGCGCTATCTTGGCCGTTGGCCGGATCAAAGAGCAGCCGATGGTAGTCAATGGGGAGATCGTCATCCGGCCCACCATGTGGATCACCTTGACTGGGGACCACCGGGTCTTGGACGGCGTGCAGGCCGCCAAGTTCCTCGCACGGGTTAAGGAGCTCCTGGAGAATCCCCTGCTTGCCCTCGCTTAGGATTGCGATAAATAGGAGGTGGAAGGAATGGCCGACCCGAAATTAGTTGCCGAGCTGGAAGAGAAGGCCAAGATGATTCGGCGGAACATCGTGGAGATGATTGGGGATACCCGCCGGGGTCATCTCGGCGGCTCCTTGTCCATCGCGGATATAGTCGCTGTCCTTTATTATCACACCATGCGCCTTCGCCCCGGGGACCCAAGTTGGGAGGACCGGGACCGGTTTTTGCTGAGCAAAGGCCACGCCGCCTTGGCCCAGTATGCCGCCTTGATCGACCTGGGGTACATTCCCAAAGAAGAGCTGTATAAACTCAAAGATCTAGGCTCGATGACCCAGGGGCACCCCGATATGCGGAAGACCCCCGGCATCGAAGCCGGCACTGGCTCCCTCGGCCAGGGACTGTCCGTTGCGGTGGGCATGGCCTTGGGGCTGCGCCTGGCCGGGAAAGACAGCAAGGTTTATGTCATCGTCGGCGACGGCGAACTCAATGAAGGCCAGATTTGGGAAGCCGCGATGGCGGCGGCCCACTATGAAGTGGACAATTTGGTGGCCTTCCTCGACTACAACGGTCTGCAGGCCACCGGGTGCTGTGCAGAGACAATGCGCACGGAGCCGCTCCCGGAGAAGTGGGCGGCTTTCGGCTGGCATGTGATCAATATCGATGGCCATGATATCGGGCAAATCCTGGACGCCTTGGATGAGGCCGCGGCGGTGCGGGAGAAGCCGGTGATGATCGTTGCCAAGACCGTCAAAGGCAAGGGAGTCTCCTTTGCGGAGAATGTGGCGGGCTTCCACCATGGCGAGATGACCACCGAACAATACAAACAGGCGCTGGCGGAATTGGCCTAGAAGGGGGTGCAGTCTGTGGCAGGTAAACTGGAAATGCGGGAGTGTTATGGCCAGGCTTTGGTCGAGGCCGGCCGGGAGAATGAGAGGATTGTGCTGCTGGAGGCGGACCTGCGCAAATCCACCATGGGTGAACTATTCCGCCAGGAATTCCCCGAACGCCTCTTCGAAGTGGGGATCGCCGAGCAAAACATGATCGGCATGGCCGCTGGCTTTGCCCTGACGGGGTGGATCGCGGTGGCCAGTTCCTTCGCGGTGTTTGCCTCGGGGCGCGCCTTTGAGCAAATCCGCCAATCGGTTGCCCTACCCCGGTTGAACGTGAAGATCGGGGGCTCCAGTGCGGGCTTGACCGATACGGGGGATGGAGCCACCCACCAGAGCATCGCGGACCTGGCCATCATGCGGGCCCTGCCCAACATGACGGTGCTCAGTCCGGCCGACGGCATCGAAATGAAGGGGGCGGTGAAGGCCATGCTGGAGGTCGACGGACCTGTCTACATCCGCGTCGGCCGCATCGCTGCACCGACCCTCTATGATGAGGACTACAAGTTCGAACTGGGCAAGATCGTGGTCATGAGGCCGGGGAAAGACGTGACCCTGGCGGCCACGGGAACGATGGTCCACGTGGCATTGGAGGCGGCGGAGCTGCTGGCCAAAGACGGCATCGACGCACGGGTGCTCAACGTGCATACCATCAAACCCCTAGATGAAGAAGCGATCCTCGCGGCGGCCCGGGAGACGGCAGGGATTGTCACCGTCGAAGAGCACAACATCATCGGCGGGCTGGGCAGCGCCGTGGCGGAAGTCGTGAGCGCCGCCGGCGGCGGGCCGGTAGTGCGGGTGGGCGTCGAGGATGTCTTCGGACAGTCGGCCAACAGCTACGAGGAGCTCCTTGCAGCCTATGGCTTGACTCCCGCGAACGTCCGGGCGAAGGCCCAGTCGCTGTTACAAAGAGCATAGAGGTGAGTTGTGATGAAAGCGTTGGTTAAGTACGCCACCGGCGTTGGCAACATGGAGATCCGGGAGGTTCCCGAGCCATCCCCCGGTTTTGGCGAGGTCAAGATCGAGGTCAAAGCCACCGGCATTTGTGGTTCGGACCTGCACACCTATCATGGCAATATCGGCATCCCCATGAAGCTCCCCGTGGTGACGGGGCACGAGTTCGCCGGGGTAGTCGTCGAGGTGGGAGAAGGCGTCGAGGGCATCGAAGTAGGGGAGCGGGTGACCGCGGAGACAACCTTTTCTACCTGCGGACGCTGCATCCACTGTCTGACGGGCTCTTACAACCTGTGCTTGCAGCGGCGGGGGATCGGTTACTGGCTCAACGGGGCCTTTGCCAAATACACGGTGGTGCCCGCGATCAGGGTGCACAAGCTGCCCGACAATGTGGACTTCATCGGCGGGGCCCTATCGGAGCCCTTGGCCTGCGTCGTCCACGGTGCGATGGAGCTTACCGGAGTGAGTGCCGGGGATGTGGTCCTGGTGACCGGGCCGGGCGCTATCGGCCTGTTGACTATGCAGGTGGCCAAGGCCGAGGGCGGCCTGGTGGTGGCCGCGGGCACGGGCGTCGATGAGCACCGCTTGGAAGTGGCCAAGAGCCTCGGGGCGGATTATGTGATGAATGTTGAAGAAGACGACGTGGAGGGACTCATCAAAGATCTGACCAAAGGTCGAGGGGCCGACGTGGTGCTGGAGTGTTCCGGCGCGGCCAGCGGGGCGCGGCTTTGCCTGCAACTGGTGCGGCGGGGAGGCAAGTACGGCCAGATCGGTTTGTTTGGCAAACCCATTGAGATCGACTTTGAGCAGATCTGCTACAAGGAAGTCAAAGTCTCCGGCTCCTTCAGCCAAAAGTGGAGCGCTTGGGACCGGGGCATGCGCCTGTTGGAGCGGGGTCTTGTGCAAACCAGGCCCCTGGTCAGCCACGTATTGCCCCTGACCGAGTGGGAGGAAGCTTTCCGGATGTTCGAGGCTAAAGAAGGGCTGAAGCTGGTTCTCCAGCCGGTGGACTAAGAGGAGGGATTGCCGAATGAGCAGCCAGGAGTTAATCCAGGATCTTAAGGAGCGGGCCAGGCAGCTCCGCCGGGATGTGGTGGAGATGGTCTACCGCGCCCAAAGCGGCCATTTGGGCGGTTCCTTGTCGGCTGCGGAGATCGTTGCCGCATTGTACTTCCACCAGATGCGCATCGATCCACAAAACCCCCAGGATCCCAATCGGGACCGGTTCATCCCATCGAAGGGTCATGCTGCGCCCATCCTGTATGCGGCCTTGGCTGCCCGGGGATTCTTCCCCAGGGAGGACCTTTGGACCCTGCGCCAGGTCGGCAGCCACTTGCAGGGGCACCCGGACATGCGGAAGACACCCGGCGTGGACATGACCAGCGGGTCCTTGGGTCAAGGTTTTGCCGCCGGACTGGGGATGGCCTTGGCGGGGAAGCTAAACGGTCAGGATTATCAGGTCTACTGCCTCCTCGGGGACGGCGAGCTGAACGAAGGGGAGATTTGGGAGACGGCCATGGCCGCCGTCCACTTCAAGGCCCATAACCTCATCCCCATCGTGGACTTCAACAAGGTGCAGCTCGATGGACCGGTGAGCGAAATAATGCCCATTGAACCTTTGCGGGCCAAATGGGAAGCCTTTAATTGGCATGTCCTCGAGATCGATGGACATGACATGAACCAGGTGGTGGAAGCCTTAGCCGAAGCCCGTCGCCTGGATCGGTGCGTCGTCATCATTGCGCACACCGTCAAGGGCAAAGGGGTCTCCTTCATGGAGAACCGCCATCAATGGCATGGTCAGCCCCCCAATGAGGAGCAGTACCGACGGGCCATGGAAGAGCTGGGAGGTGGACAGGAATGAAAGCCAAAGCCCTGCGGGATGCCTTCGGTGAAGCCCTAGTTGAACTTGGGCGTGAAAACGAAGATGTGGTGGTCCTCGATGCCGATGTGGCCGGTTCCACCCGCACCAAGATGTTTGGTGATGTTTATCCCGACCGCTTTTTTAATGTGGGCATCGCCGAGGCCAACATGATGAACATCGCGGCGGGACTAGCCGCGTGCGGCAAGATTCCCTTCGTCTCGACCTTCAGTTTCTTGGCCTGCTTGCGCGCGGGGGATCAGCTTCGGACTTCCATCGCTTACCCCCGGTTGAATGTGAAAGTCGGGGCTGGCTACGGGGGACTGTCGGACAGCTTCGACGGTCCGACTCACCACAGCCTCTGTGACATCGCGGTTGTCCGTTCGATGCCGAACATGACCGTGGTGGTCGTCTCCGATCCGAACCAGACCAAGAAGGCGGTCAAGGTGGTCGCCGCCTATGACGGACCTGTCTATCTGCGGCTGAGCCGGGCGGAAGTGCCCTACGTCCTGCCTGAGGATGCCCCCTTTGTCCTGGGGAAGGGGAACCTCCTGCGGGAAGGCTCGGACTTGACCCTGGTCGTGGCGGGGGTGCCTCTGGCCCGCACCTTGGAAGCAGCGGACCGGCTGGCTAAGGAAGGTCTGCAGGCCCGGGTGATCGAGATGCCGACCATCAAGCCGATCGACCGGGAGATCCTGGTTCAGGCCGCCCGGGAAACGGGGGCTGTAGTGACGATCGAAGAGCACAACATCATGGCGGGGCTGGGAAGCGCCGTTGCCGAGGCGCTGGCCCAGGAGGCCCCGGTGCCCATGGAGTTTGTCGGCATCAAGGATACCTTCTGTGAATCGGGCCCCTATGATGCCTTGTTAGATCGTTACGGCCTCAGCGTCGACGACATAGTCGCCGCGGCCAAGGCCGTCCTAGGCAGGAAAAGTTGAACAAGGTGACTAAGTAAAGCCTGATGACAACAAACAAGGAAGGGGATTGATATGATGATCAAGGAAATTCGTTTGCCTGCAAGGATAATCACTGGCATGGGCAGCCTCGACAAGCTGGCCGAAGTGGTGGACGGCATGGGCAAGAAGGCCTTGATCGTGTCCGACAAGGTGGTCACCGATCTAGGCTATCTGGATAAAGTGAAGGAAATCCTGGGCAGGGCCGACGTCGATGCCGCCGTCTACAACGAAGTAAACCAAGAGCCCACCAATGTGCATGTGGAGACGGGCCTGAAGATCGTCAAGGACGAAGGATGCGATTTCCTTGTCGCCATCGGCGGAGGCAGCGCCATCGATGCCGCGAAAGCCATCGGCTTGGTGGCTACCAACCCGGGTTCCATCTCCGACTACATGGGCCAGAACAAGGTCAAGAATCCCACCCTGCCCATGATCGCGGTCCCGACGACTGCCGGTACGGGGAGCGAAGTGACCCGCAACACCATCATCACCGACTTGAACACCAACGTCAAAATGCTCATCGGCAGCCCCTATCTCATCCCCGATGTAGCTATCGACGATCCGGCCTTGACCATGACCATGCCCCAGGGCGTGACCGCTTCTACCGGTCTTGATGCTCTGACCCACGCCATTGAGGGCTACGTGAGCAAGCAGGCCCAACCCATCACCGACGAATGGGCCCTGTCGGCCATCCGCCTCATCGCCGGCAACCTCCGGCAGGCATGGGCCGACGGCTCCAATGTGACGGCCCGCTCCAACATGATGCTGGGTCAGCTGCTGGCGGGCATGGCCTTCAGCAACTCCTCCGTCGCCCTGGTCCACGGCATGGCCCGGCCCATCGGCGCCTTCTTCCACGTGGCCCACGGCATCTCCAACGCGGTCTTGCTGCCCCATGTGATGCGGTTCAGCTGGATCGGGAATCCTGAGAAGTTCGCCAAGATCACCGAGGCCATGGGTGAGAACGTGGAGGGGCTTTCTGTTCTCGACGCGGCCGAGCTTGCAGCTGATGCAGTGGAGCGCCTCTGCGCCGACTTGAATGTGCCGACCTATCAGGAGATGGGTCTCGATGAGAAGAAATACTTCGAAGTTGCACCCCGCATGGCTCAAGACGCCATCGCCAGCGGCAGCCCCGGCCATAATCCTCGGGCCGCAACAGTGGACGAGATCGTCGAGATCTATCGCCTGGCCTACTACGGCGGCTAAACAGGACAAGGGGGCCTGCGGGCCCCCTTCGGTTTTTATCGGGAGAATTCCTATGGGAGCGATGGACAAGGAGCTAGTCGGTAGGGTCGATCGGTTTTTGGCCAAGCACTTCCTCTGGCTTGGGCTGCTCGCCATGGGCCTGGGACTGCGCATCGGGGAGCCCCTCGCCCCCCTGCAAAGGGGCACCCCCTATTATCTAGCCTTCATCATGTTCACCGGCGCCCTCGGCTGCCGGGTGCGGGATTTCAGCCGGACCCTCAAGCCGGGCAAAGTGGCTGGAATTCTAGTCTTGATGTATGGGGTCACCCCCTTGGCCGGCTGGGTCCTGGCCCGCGTCTTCTTGGGGGCCGAGCCGGAGCTGATGGCGGGGCAGATCTTCGCCGCGGTCCTGCCCGCGGGCATCACCGCTTCCGTATGGACCATCATGGCCGGGGGCGATCTTCCCCTGGCCCTGAGCCTCGTGGTGCTGGCGACTTTGCTTAGCGGCCTCCTCACCCCCGGCCTATTCAGACTCCTTGCCGGGAGGGGACTGGACTTTCACCCGTGGGGTATGGCGGCGGACATGGGCAAAGTGGTCATCTTGCCGGTCTTGGCCGGAGTCTACATCAGCGAGCGGGGGATTCCACCGTACGTTGAACGAATGCGCCCGGCCGCAGCCGTCGTGGTCAAGGGCGGCATGATCTTGATCATGGCTGTGTATGCGGGGATCTTGACTCCCCATCTTGCCGGGCTGGGCTTGGGGGCGATCAACGTAGCCCTGGCCATGTTCCTCCAGTTTCTCTTGTCCTACCTGATTCCCTTTGTCCTCGCCAGGAAGCTGCCCCTTCCGGAGCGAATCGCGATCGCCTTTGCCAATGGGGTCCGCAACATCGTCGGGGGCACCATCATTGCCATGGCCCACTTGCCGCCGCGGGTTGTCTTGCCCCTGATCCTGGGCCTTCTTCTGCAGAATCCGATGGGTGCGGCTATGTACAAGGTTTTTGCAAGCTATTGCGCAAATTTACCGGGAGGGAGAAGTCCTTCCGGGAAGGAAGGAGAGCGCCCGACGGCGAAGGAAAAGGGAGGATATGAGCCAACAAAAGGAGGTCGTTGTGACGATGAATGGCAAGATGCGGGCGCTCGTCAAAGCGGAGGCTGCTCCGGGGGCCGTCATCCAGGAAGTAGACATCCCCAAGATCGGCCCGAAAGATATCCTGGTTAAGGTGCATGCCGCAGCGATTTGTGGAACCGATATCCATATTTTCCATTGGAATAAGTACGCCCAGGACAGGATCAAGCCCCCGATGATTTTCGGTCATGAGTTCGCCGGAGAGGTAATCGAGGTGGGCTCCCAGGTGGAGGGCCTGGAGGTGGGGGACCATATCGCCGGTGAAACCCACATTCCTTGCGAGCAGTGCCTGTTGTGCCGGACGGGCAAGCAGCACATCTGTCGGGACATGCTCATTCTAGGGGTCCACACCCCAGGGGTTTTCTCCGAGTATGCCGCGATCCCGGCAGTCTTGGCTTGGAAGATCCCCAAAGAGATGCCTTGGGATGTGGGTGCAGTCTTGGAGCCCGTTGGGGTGGCTTGCCATGCAGTCTTCATGGCCGGCACTGCAGCCCAGAACGTGCTGGTGACGGGCTCAGGCCCCATCGGCATGGCCGCGGTCGGCATCGCTCAAGCCCTCGGCGCTCGCCGGGTAATCTGCACCGATGTCAGCGATCAGCGGTTGGAGCTGGCCCGCAAAGACTGGGGCGCCGATGTGACCTTGAACCCCACCAAGGTCGATGTGGTGGCTGAGGTCAGAAAGCTCACCGATGGGCTGGGCGCGGATGTGGTCATCGAAGCTTCCGGGTCCCCGGCAGGCATCAAGCAGGCCTTCGAAGCAATGCGGCGGGGCGGCAAGATCGTGCTTTTCGGTCTGCCCAGCCAAGAGGTGTGCCTCGATTTGACCGAACAGATCATCTACAAAGAAGCCGTCGTTTACGGCTCCACCGGTCGGGGCATGTGGGACACCTGGTACAACGTAATGGCTTTGATCGAGGCAGGGAAGATTGATGCGGCCAAGATGGTCACCGACCGCTTCCCCATGAGCCAGTTCGAAGAGGCTTTCAAGGTGGCGGCGGCGGGCAATGGCGGCAAAGTCGTCCTCTATCCAGGCCAGTAGCTGACGAACAAGGGCCTCGGGGCGTGCCGCCGGGGCCTTTTTGATGAGTGGGCAAAGGGGGAAGGGCTTGGTGGATCGACACTTAGGTGAGGCGGCCGTAGCCATTCTCAAGGATTTGGTAGCCATCCCCACCCATGACGGGATCGAGGAGGCAGTCAGATATCTCGAGGGGCGTCTTAAGGCCATCGGGGTTGAATGTCAAATTGGAGGGAAGGACGGTAAGCCCCTTTACCTCTTGGCTGAGCTGGGCCAAGGGGAGCCTTCCCTGATCTTCAACGGCCATATTGATACGGTGCCCCCTGGGCGGGAGGATGAATGGCGGCATCCGCCCTTTGCTGGTCACTCCCAGGATGGGCTGCTGTGGGGCCGGGGCGCGGCCGATGCCAAGGGCCCCCTGGCGGCCCAGGCGGCAGCCTTTGAATCCTTAGTGGGCCAGCTCCCCAAGGGCCGCTTAGTCTTCATGGCCGTCGGCGAAGAGGAGCGGGGAGGTCTTGGCACCCAAGCCGCCTTGGCCGCGGGGGTGCGGGCCCAAGGCGCGCTGGTCGGTGAGCCGACGGACCTGGAGGTCCACGTGGCCCACAAGGGGGTCTTGCGGGCGGCCATCACCGTCCGGGGCAAGGCGGCCCACGCCAGCAATCCCCAGGGCGGCGCCAATGCCATCATGGGGATGGCAAGGGTTCTGCCGCAGCTTCAGGCCCTGCATCAAGAAATCACCAGCCGGTGGGAAGACTTCACCGGCAGTCCTTCCTTGGTGGTCACGACCATCGAAGGGGGCCGGGCCTTGAACATGGTGCCGGACCTATGCCGCATTGCCATCGACCGGCGTCTGATCCCCGGGGAAACGGGGGCAGAAGCTTGGCGGGAACTGGAAAAGGTGGTAGAGGAAGAACGGGCCAAGGGACTTCGAATATCTTTGGAGGAGATCCGCACCATCCCGCCGGCCTACACCGATCCCAGCTCACCAATTGCCAAGGTCCTTCAGGAGACTATTACCAAGGTGCTAGCGCAGCCAGCGAAGGTGGGGGGCTTCAATGCCTGCAGCGACATGAGCTATTTGAACCAGGCCGGCATTCCCACCGTCATCTTCGGGCCGGGCAGCATTCAGCAGGCCCATCGTCTCGATGAATTCGTCAACCTGGAAGCTGTCCAAGCGGCCGCCCGGGTGTATCGGGAGATGGCCCTGAGCTGGCTGGGACGATAATGTGAGGAGGAGTCGAACATGGCGAAGAGTGTAGCAGTAGTCCATACGGGTCCTGTCACAGTAGAACCCATTAAAGAGCGATGCAAGAGGATAATGCCTGAGGTGCGGATCATCAACATCATGGACGACAGTCTGTTGAACGACTGCCGGGCGGCAGGGGGCCTGACCAAGGCCGTCACTCAGCGCATGTGCCAGTATTTCATCATTGCGGAAAAAATGGGCGTCGATGTGATTTTCAACGCTTGTTCCTCCGTCGGGGAGACGGTGGATGTGGGGAGGCACCTAGTCTCCATTCCCATCGTCAAGATCGATGAGGCCATGGCGGAAGAGGCCGTTGCCCGGGGGACCAAGATCGGGGTAGTGGCCACGGTGCCGACCACCCTCGATCCGACCATCCGGTTGATTGAATCGAAGGCAAAGGAACAGGGCAAGGAGCTGGAGATTACCCGGGCCCTTTGCTCGAAGGCCTTTGACCTGCTTTTGGCGGGCAAAGCCGACGAGCACGACCGGGAGGTCATGGACAAAGTCAAGGAGCTGAGCACCCAGGTGGATGTGGTCGTCCTGGCCCAGTGCTCCATGGCTAGGCTGGTGCCCTTGCTCGCGGACGTGCCCGTACCCGTCCTAGCCAGCCCCGACTCTGGCGTTCAGCGGCTGAAGGAGGTACTGGATTCCCTGTGATCGGTGACAAAGGGGGTTCTTTCAGGTGAAGGGCTTGCACGGCCGGATTTTACACATCGATCTATCCGCGAGCCGTTATTGGATGGAATCCATGGGTGATGAGATTTATCAGCGCTACCTGGGGGGTAAGGGCTTGGGGGTCTACCTCCTCCGGCGGGAGGTAGATCCCAAGACGGATCCGCTGGGACCGGGCAACAAGCTGATCTTTGCCCTCGGGCCCCTCAACGGCACGCGCATGTACGGCATGTCCCGCTACGGCGTGTTTGCCAAATCGCCCTTGACGGGCGTTTTCGCGGAGTCCTACGCGGGGGGCCATACTGCCCCCGCCATGAAGGCCGCGGGATACGATGCCATCATCCTTCACGGCCAAGCCCCAAGTCCAGTCTTTCTCGAAATCAGCGACGAAGAAGTCAAGTTCCATCCAGCAGGGGACTTATGGGGCAAGGAGACTAACGCGGCGGAAGACGCCTTGCTGGCGAAGGTGGGCGTTAAGGGAGCCCAGGCCATTGTCATTGGGCCGGCGGGGGAGAACCAGGTGGCCTTCGCCACCATTCAGAACAACTACTACCGCTGTGCCGGCCGGACCGGCATGGGGGCGGTCCTGGGCTCCAAGAAGGTCAAGGGGTTGGTCTTTCACGGCAAAACTCCCACCATCGTTGCCCACCCGGAAGATCTTGAAGCTTACATGAAAGAGATCGTCGAAATAGGCAAGGACAACGTGGGCGTCAAGAACTACAAACGCTACGGGACCGTCCAGAATGTGGGGCCTATCAACAAGGTGGGGGCCTTCCCCGCCCGCTACCATCGCAGCGGCACCTCTCCCCATTGGGAGCGGTTGACCGGCGAGTATCTCGTCGACGAGATGGATGCCAAGCCCCGGGCCTGCCACCGCTGCTTCATGGCCTGCGGCAAGTTTTCCACTGTCAAGAAGGGGCGCCACAAGGGGCTGCAGATCGAGGGGCCGGAGTATGAGACGATTTATGCCTTCGGAGGCCTTTGCGAGATCGGCGAGCTGGAGGAAGTTGCCTACTTGAATGATATTTGCAACCGTCTAGGCCTCGATACCATGACGAGCGGGAACCTGGTCGCCTTGATCATGGACGGGGTCGACCAGGGCAGGCTCGATTATCCTTTGCAGTACGGCGATGCCGATGGGGCTGCCCGCCTCTTGCAGGATATAGCCTATAAGCGGGATCTAGGGGAAGTCCTGGCCAAAGGCATCAAGACCGCGGCGGCCGAGCTGGGCCTTGCGGACCTGGCCATCCACGTCAAGGGAATGGAGCCGGCGGCCTATGATCCGCGCTACTTGAAGGGGATGGCCTTGGCCTATGCCACCTCGCCCCGGGGAGCCTGTCACCTGCGGGCCACCTTCTATCGTCCGGAGCTGGTGGGTCTTAGCCCCCGCAACCAGATTGAGGGCAAAGCGGAGCTGTTCGTCGAATGGGAAGACCGGATGGTCATCCAGGACTGCCTGATCATGTGCCGGTTCTTCCGGGACTTGATCGAGTGGGACGGAATGGCCACCCTCCTCAAAGCGGTGGCGGATTTGGAGCTTTCTAAAGAGGATATGAGAAGAAGGGCGGCCGCCATCATGGACGAGATCCGCCTCTTCAACCTAGCCGCGGGCATGGTCCCGGAAGACGACTCGTTGCCTGAGCGCTATTTCACCGAACCTTTGCCGCCAACGGGTGAAGTCGTCCCCCGGGAAGACTTTGACCGGATGATTAGGGAATACTATCAGTACCGGGGATGGACTCCCCAGGGAATTCCCGTAGGCAGCTAAGAGGGCGGCTCAGCCGCCCTCTTGTCCGTAGAAGCGGGTCGCGGCCATCCGCCAGCCCAAGAGGACAGCCTGATGCAAAGCCCCAGGATCTGCCTTCCCCTGGCCGGCGATGTCGAAGGCTGTTCCATGGGCCGGAGTGCATACATCGATGGGGATCCCCCCGATGATGGACACGCCCCGATCGAAGCCCATCAGCTTCATCCCGATTTGCACCTGGTCATGGTACATCCCCACCAGGAGGTCGAACTCCCCGGCAAAGAGCTTGAGAAAGATGGTGTCCGGGGAGAAGGGCCCCCGTACATCCAATCCCTGCTCAAGGGCATCTTCAATGGCCGGCCGGATGATATCCTTTTCCTCCGTACCAAACAGCCCGCCGTCTCCCAGATGGGGATTGAGACCGGCAACGCCAATCCGGGGATTGGCGACCCCCGCCCTGAGGAGTGTTTCGTGACCCAACAGGATGGCATCCAGGATCTTTTCCCGGGTGACTTGTTTGGCCACTTCTCCTAGGGGTATGTGGGATGTAACCCTTGCCGTCCAAAAGTCCTTCATCCAGCAGATCTCGCCCGCCCGTCCCTGCCATCCTGTCAGATGGGAAAACAAGGCCACCTCATCACTGCGGGGGCTTCCCCCGGCAACCATTGCCTGCTTGTTCTGGGGGGCAAAGACGATCCCATCGATGTGGCCTTTCAGGGCAAGGTCAACGGCAAACATGATAGTCTCCAGAGTGAACCGGCCAGCCCTGGGATCCACCTGGCCCATGACGAGACCCTCCGGGTCGAAGGTGCCAAGGTCGAGGAAGGACACCAGGCCAGGGCTGAAGACGACATCATCGATGGAGGAAAAGACCTGGAGAGGAAGGGAAGCGTTGGCGATTTGCTCTCCCAGGCTCAGGCAGCGCCGGTCGCCGATGACCAACAGTTCTCCTTGCTCGGTGAACTGCTCCTTGGCGAGGAGCTTGGCCGTCAGCTCAGGTCCGATACCCGTCGGGTCCCCGTGGAGCAAGGCTAAACGGGGCCTCGTTCTTGTTGACATGGAATTTCCTCCTTTTAGCCGTAGATTCCCACCAGCCGAGGTACAAACAACACAATGCTTGGAAAATGGATGACCAGCGCCAACACCAGCAGCAACGTGCCGATGAAGGGTATATTAGCCCGGGTGAGCTCGGCCATGTCGACTTTCGCCAGGGAGCAAGTGATGAATAGGGCCGAACCTACCGGCGGCGTCTGCTGTCCGATGCCCCAGTTCAAGATGACTACCATGCCGAATTGGATGGGGTCGATGGCCATGGCCTTAGCCACCGCGCCGAGGAGTGGGACGATGATGACGAGCATGGCCGTGCCATGGAGGAAGGTGCCGGCGATAATCAGGATGACGCTGGCCACCCACATGAAGGCCGTTGGGTTGGAGGTCATATTCAGGAAAGGTCCAACCAATAGTTGGGGGATCCGGGCATAGGCCAGGATCCAGCCCAGGAGGGAAGCGACGGCGATGACGATCATCACTGAGCCTGTTGTCTCCGCGGAAGTCAGGAGGATCTTGAAAAGCCGCTTGGCATCAAAGGCTTTGTACACCAGTGCTCCTAGCAAGAAAGCGTAGACCACGGCGACGGCCGCCGCTTCAGTGGGGGTGAAGACGCCGCCCATGATGCCCCCCAGGATGATCAGGGGCAGGACCAGGACGGGCAAGGCGTCAATGGTGCTTTGGAGCAGCGTTCGCCAGGAGAAGGTGGTGGGGGGTTCATAGCCGGAGCGGACGCAGATGATGTAGGCTACCGCGATCTGGGCCAGACCCACCAGGATCCCAGGGATGATCCCGGCGATGAACAAGGTGGTCACCGACACCTGCATGAAGACGCCGTAGAGAATCATGGGCACACTGGGGGGGATGATGATCCCGATGGTAGAGGAAGCTGCCGTAACGGCCGCGGTGAAGTCCCGCGGGTATCCACGTTCGATCATCGCGGGAATCAACACGCCTCCCACCGCCGCCGTATCAGCCATCGACGAGCCGGAAATGCCCGCGAAGAGCATGCTCGTCAACACATTCACCGCGGCTAGTCCCCCTTGGATGTGGCCGACGATGGCCGACGCGAAGTCCACCAGCCGGTCAGACATGCCCGACTCGTTCATCAGGTTGCCCGCCAGGATGAAGAGGGGCGCCGCCAGGAGAGGAAAGCTGTCCGCGCCCAGGTAGAGGCGCTGAACGATGATGCTCAAGGGGACTGTTGTCTTGAACATGAGAAAAAACATCGCGGTGAGCCCTAGAGCAAAGGCAACGGGAATATTCATTAAGAGAAACAGGGCCATCGTGCCAAAGACGAACCAGACAGAACTCATTTGCCCACCCCCAATGATTTGCCTCGACCCCGGTGGGGGAGGCTGCTCCAAATCTTCAAAGCTGTATCTAGCGCCATGCAAAAGCCGGCGACGGGGAAGACGCTGTAGACCCAAAGGCCGATGGAGACCCCCGTGTAGGGCATGGGATCCTGCATGGTCAGGATCATCATTACGATCCCCTGCTGGAGGATGACCAGCAGGAACCAAAGGACAAGGAGATCGCCCAGGACGCCGACGCAAACCTGCCACGTCTCCGGAAGCTTGGCAACCAACAGATTAAAGCCGATGTGGCTGCTTTTGCGCATGGCTTTGTAGGCGCCAACGAAGCTGAGCCACACAACTGCCATCCGCGCCGTCTCTTCCGGCCAGGGCAGGGGATTGTTCAGCACGTATCGGTAAAAAACTTGCAGGAAGACGACCACAGCCACGGTGGCCATAAGGACCACTAAGAGCCATCCCATAACGGCATCCAGCCAGTCTCGCAAACGCAGCAAAAAGAACACCACCTTTAAGCGCCTGCAGAGGACATCTGCAGGCGCATCTAAACTACTTCAAGATTTCCTCCAGGAGGGCGGCGTACTCGCCGGTCGGATCGTTCTTCGCCAGAAAGTCGTCCCAGATGGGGCGCGAGGCTTGGATGAAGGCATCCATGTCGACGTAGTTGACCTCCATCCCCTTTTCCTTGAGCAGGTCAACGTACTCGGAATCGAACTTGGCTCCCAAGTTGCGGGTGTATACAGCCACATCCCTTCCTGTGGCCACGAGGATCTCCTGCAGATCCGCGGGGAGGGAATCAAAGAACCGCTTGCTGCAGAGCAGATGAACTGGGGCGTAAATATGGGAGGAGATGGACAGGTACTTGTTCACCTCGTAGAGGGCGTGGCTGTAAATATGGCCGAGGGGGTTCTCTTGACCATCAATTACGCCCTGCTGCAGTGCTCCAAAGACTTCACCCCAGGACATAGGTGTTGGGCTTGCGCCAAAGGCGGTGAAAGTGGCCAGCCGCACAGGGCTTTCCGGTGTTCGCAGCTTGATCCCCTTTAGGTCCTCGGGCTTGTAGATGGGGCGGATGCTGTTGGTGATATGGCGAAAACCGTTTTCCCAATAGCCTAAGTGTTTGAGGCCCAGCTTCTCCAGCCTGGCGGCCAGGTCTTGGCCAATGGGGCCATCCAAGATCCGAGTTACATGGTCGCGGTCCCGGAACAGATAGGGCAGGTCAAGGACGCCGAAAATGCCATCGAGAAGCACAACAGGGGTTGACGACAGAGCCATCTCAATGTGGCCCAGCCTTGCGCTCTCCTGCAGGTCCCGGTCCGAGCCCAGCTGGCTTGCCGGATAGACTTCAATCACCAGTCGGCCGCCGCTGCGCTCTTCAACGAGGCGTTTGAACTCTTCCGCTCCGGCGTAGTAAAGGTTGGTCGGATCGCTTCCGGTATGGCCCAGTCGGGCGGTGTACCGTTGTCCCCAGGCCGCGCCGGCGAGCAAGGCGACTAGCAGCAAAGCTCCAACGAATGCCTTCTTCATCTCGCTTTTGCCTCCTTTTGTTGGCTGATAGAGGTTAACCCCATCGAGCCAAGCAAATATCAATAGTATTACAATTATCCCAAGATTTTCTGGAATCCTGCTTGGGAAAAAGAACGTGAATATTATTACCAACACTCTTACCGCGGATATGGGGAGCACCGTGGAAGGGAACGGCTCTGAATGGTCTGGCAAACACCCAGGAGCATTGGACCTCTTGGGTGTGGACGGCGATCCGCAGCCAGGTGTCCGAATGTCGCTTTCGGGCGCACGAAACAGGGATAGCGTCGATTGATCCCAATATACGTCGAACGCGAAGAGACCTGGGAATTGGTAATATTTGGTTCATCGGGGGCGTGAAGTTGGACATGCCTTCCAAACTACGAAAATCGCACCATAACTTACAAATCTTCACTCATATCGCACTCAAAATTCGCAGTACATTTTTCGACAGGTGGGCAGGAATTAAGCCTGATGGCAAGAATATAGCCATGTAATCATTACGTTAAGGAGGTGCTGTGAGTTTGAAGAAAGTACAGGTCGTAATGCTTTGTGTAGCAGTGTTGCTTCTGTCTGTTGTGGGAGTTGAGGCAAGACAGGTTATCAACTTCTCCGGTGTGTATGCCTCAGGCGAAGCCGCGGTAGACGTCCAGCAGAAGTTCAAGGAGCTGCTGGAGGAGCGGTCCAATGGTGAGTTTCAAGTAAGGGTCATTATTGGAAGCGCCATGGGCGGTGAAAGGGACCATTTTGAAGCAGCAAGCCAAGGCGCCCTGGAACTGATCGCGATGGGCAGCGGCGACGTCGCCCTGTTCGAGAATGAGCTATCCTATAACGAAATCCCCTTTGTGATTCGCGATCGGGACCACTGGTTTGCTTTCTGGGACACTGTTGGAGCCGAGATCAACGAAGTGATCCGGCAAAAGTATGGTGTGCGGACCCTGGGCGTCATGTACCGCGGTCCTCGCTACATGACCTCCAACCGACCCATTCGCACCCTGGCTGATCTGAAGGGTCTGCGCCTGCGCCTGCCCGAAAATCAGGTCCAAATCAGGATCTTTAAGGGATTGGGCACTGCACCTATTCCCATCGCTTTCCACGAGGTTTACTCGGCGCTGCAAACCGGCATTGCCGAGGCCCAGGAAAACCCCATCATGTCCATTTACGGCTACAAGTTCCATGAGGTCCAGAAGTACTTGATCGGGACCAGGCACATCTTCAGCACCGCGAAATTCCAGGCGTCCGAGCAGTGGTGGAACCGCCTGACCCCGCAGCAGCAGCAGCTGATCCAAGAGTGCATGGAAGAGGCTGTAGCCTACGGCAACAGCCTGGTCATGGACAGGGAAAGGGAACTGATGGACGAAATCCTGGCCAGAGGGATTACCGTCATCGATGTCCCCGAACTGCAGCTGGAGGAGATCCGGGAAGCAGCTTTGGCCATCGTCGAAGAGATGGTGGATGAGGGCCTATTCCGCAGAGACATGTACGAGAAGGTTCTTGAGCTGTAGAGAGTAGAGCAGCTAAAAGGGCGCACTCTGTTTGCGCCCTTTTAGCCGCAATCATTGGAGGGTTGTTTAATGTTGCAGGTGTTGAACCGCGTGAGCAAATGGCTGTCCTGCGTCATCTTCACAGCCATGTTCCTTACCACCCTTCTCCAAGTCGTCGCCCGCTACGTTTTCGGCAGCGGCTTTGTCTGGACGGAGGAGTTGGCCCGCTATCTGTACGTGTGGCTTGCTTTCATCGGTTCTGCAGCATGCTATTATGAAAACAAGCATATCGTAGTGGACATCTTGACCGCGAGGGTATCCGGTACTTGGAAGATGATCCTCGGCTATATTTCCGATCTAATGGTTCTTGCGTTTAACCTAGTCATATTGGTGGGCGGCCATCGGATGGTGCTGGCTAATCGCACGGCCAGAGCGGCCAGCATTCCGGCCTTAACCATCAACTGGGTATACCTGGCCATTCCTCTGGGAGCGGCTGCTGTCATCCTCATGGCGATCCCTAGACTGCTCAATCCCAGGGCCCAGCATACCAGCAGCAGCGTCGGAGGTGAGGCTTAATGGATGTATCGGCAATTGTCATCCTGGTCGGATTGCTGGTTCCCTTCATGCTTACTGGCCTGCCCATCGCCTACTGTATGGGGGCCTGTTCCATCGTCTATATGCTTTATACTGAGGGGCTCTTCTTCAATTACCAGATTGTCGCTCAACGCATGATGTACGGCATCAACAACTTCACCCTCATCGCTGTGCCCTTCTTCATCTTTGCGGCCCAGTTGATGAACACCGGGGGAATAACCCGGCGGCTGTACAATTTCGCCAACATGCTGGTTGGCCATTGGCCTGGCGGCCTTGGTCAGGTAAACATCATCGGCAGCGTCATCTTTGCTGGAATGAGCGGAGCTGCCGTCTCTGACGCGGCTGGATTGGGCAAGATCGAGATCGAAGCCATGGTGAATGCCGGTTATGAAGTGGACTTCGCCGCGGCCGTTACTGCCGCCTCGTCGACCATCGGGCCCATTATTCCACCTTCCATTCCCTTGGTTCTTTACGGTGTGTCGGCGCAGACCTCTGTCGGGGCATTGCTGTTGGGCGGAATCGTCCCTGGTTTGATTATGGCTGCCTGTATGATGCTGATGGTCCAGTACTACGCTAAGAAGCGCAATTATCCGAGAGAGCCGAAGCCGACGTTGGAAGGAGCCCTAAAGGCCACTGTTGAGGCCCTGCCCGTTCTGGTGACTCCCGTCATCCTCATCGGCGGGATCTCTTGGGGTTGGTTCACTCCGACGGAAGCATCGGTTGTCGCCGCCGCCTATGCCTTCGTTCTTTCTGTTTTCATTTACCGCGAACTGCCCCTGAAGGATGTCCCACAAGTACTGATGGAGACAATGGAGCAGGCCGCTCCCATTGCGCTGATCTGCGCTGCGGCCAGCATTTACGGATGGCTCATGCTGCGTTCGGGGGTGCCGATGGCCGCTGCGGAACTGATCCCCCACCTGGCGCAGACCCAGCTTGGGACGTTGTTCGTCATCATCATCTTCCTTCTTTTTGTGGGAATGTTTATGGAGCCGGTCAGTGCTATCTTGATTCTCACTCCCATTCTCGTCCCCTATGTGCAATCGATCGGCATTGATCTGGTTCACTTCGGCATGGTCATGGTATTGACCCTAATGATCGGTTTGTTGACACCGCCTGTCGGCATGGTCTTGTATGTGCTGACTACGGTTGCCGATATTTCCTTTGACAGAGTGGTCAAAGCCACCCTTCCCTTCCTCATCCCGCTGTTGGCCGCTCTGGCGATCATTACTATTTGGCCTGGTGTTGTCACCTTCGTCCCCAGAATTACGATGGGATGGGGCGTCTACTAGTACAACAATAGGAGGCAGTCAGGATGAAGCCAAGAGAGAGAATTCTAGCAACACTCAACGGGCAAATCCCCGATCGGGTGCCCTGGCTGGAGGCAGTGATCGACCCGGCAGTCGCCGAGAAGCTTCTGGGCCGCCCGTCGGAGTTCAGGGGTCGGCTTAACATTGACCCCGGCCTGTTGGAAATACTCGCCCTGGATAATATTGCGGTCAACCTTAAGCCCCCGGATGTCACCGAGAAGTATGAAGCTGCCGGGGTAGAGTATGTGGCGGCAGGGTTAATCCATGGCTGGGACGACATCGACTTTCTCCGGTCCCAATTGCCGGATGTGGACGATCCCGAGTTTTGGCGCCCCTTCGAAGAGTATCTGGATAAGTACAAGGGGGACTATGCTGCCCTTGCTTGCCTGAGGGCGGGCGTTGCCAACGCTTACCTAAGCATGGGCATCGAAAACTTCTGTTTGGCTATCTACGATGATCTTAAGCTAGTCGAAACCATCATGGACATCTTCAATGAGTGGACCCTCAAAGTGGTAGAACGGGTCAATAAGATGGGCTTTGACTTGGCGATCATCAGCGACGATCTTTGCGATCAGCGGGGGCCGATCTTCTCGCCGCAAGTTATCCGGGAGCTGTTTGCGCCGCGCTACAAGAAGGTCAACGAAGCCCTCAATATCCCGTGGATCCTGCATACCGATGGCAACTTCATGCCCATCCTTGATGATCTGATGGAATTCGGGATGGTTTGCATTGGCAACATTGAGCCTGCTGCCGTTGACATCGTTGAGTTGAAGCAGAAGTATGGTGACAGGCTGAGCCTGCTGGGCAACATTGACCTGCACTATACCTTGACCCGGGGCAGCGTCGAAGAGGTGAAAGCGAGCGTCAAGCAGCGAATCGAGCAGTGTGCCCCCAACGGGCGGTACATCATTGCCAGCGAGAACTCCATTCCCTCTTATGTGCTGCCAGAGAACCTGAAGGCCATGAGCGAGGCCATCGAAGAGTACGGCTATTACAAGTAAACTAGACGACGAGACTAGTCGCGAGGGCCCGGCAAAGGGGAGGAAAAGGACAATTCCTGCTTCTAGTGCCGGGTCCTTTCCTGAACGAAGCAGTGCTTCCACTTTCATCCCTAGTCATTCTCCAGCTCGCATCCATGTTTAGTCTATAATGATAGTAA
>JAAYLV010000120.1 GCA_012521755.1 Bacillota bacterium
CCCCCTGCGACATGATATAATACCCGCTAATATGGGGCCGCAGATCGGTTTCGTATTGGTTCTGTGGTCTTTTTGTAGGTAGTAGGGGGTGGGTAGTTTGTCGATCACTGGACTTGCATGGCTGCCGAAGCAAGTAATTGTCTATACGCCTGGCCAGGTTTGCAGCAACACCGAACAGCTGTTGAAAAGCCAAGCCTTCCGGGAGGTGGTGCTGAGGTTCATCAGCCGCATCCGCCGGAAGGAGACTGCACTATACGATCTTGTTGCCGCTGAGGGCTGCGAAGAACCTTTGATCGAGCTCCTCAGGGCCCTTGGTCGCCTGCCCCTAGATGAGGCCGCGGCACAAGTCCCAGGAGCAGATGTCTTCACCAAGGATCCCAAGATGCTCCATCAGTTTGTGGAGGAGCTCTATGACTACTGGCGCCACTTTGATCGGTTTATCGTCTGCCATTCGGAAACCCCGGGTGCCCTCGATGCCAAGCCCTACCGGGTTTTCAACGACAGCATCGAACAGCTCACCCATCTAGTTAGGGCAGCTTACCGGGATATTTGCGAAAACATCACCGGGGACCATCCTCGGATTTATCGGCAGGTATCCGCGGGAGCCCAGCTGGGAGTCATCGCGGTCACCAAGGATTGGCCTTGTAATGAATCGTTGCAAAACCTAAAGGACATTCCCTTCGTCCGCCAGATCCTCATCGATCCGCCCTTGATTATCGACCCGCCAATGAACAAACGGACGGGCGAATTCACCAAAGTGGACACGAATCCCTTGACGGGCTTGAGCTTTACTCCGGGGGATTGGTTCTGCTATCCAGCCCAGGTCGGCCATTTGGTCGTGTTCGTCTACTTCCACAAATTGTTCATGGGCCTTGGCTGTTGTCTGGCCAACCTCTTTGAGCTGGCTAGCGATGAGCAGATCAGGCAGGGACCCGATGCCGTCTATGCCTTCGGGGTTCCCCCGGAGGCCATGGTCAAGTATGGCGATCTGCCGACGGTCTTCTACGAAGATGAGGCCAATGATATGCTGGTTGCCGCGGTCCCTGGAGAAAGCAGATTCGGCTACTTTGGCTACCTGAAGAAAATGGTCTTGACGCTGCATAATATCGTGGTGATGAAGAAGCTCCGCCGCATGCCCTTCCACGGAGCGATGCTCAGGATCGACCTGAAGAACGGAGCCGCTCCCACTACCGTTGTCATCATTGGAGACACTGGCACCGGTAAATCGGAGAGCATTGAAGCCTTGAGGGTGCTGGGGGATGAACGCATCCGGGAGATCCGCATCATCGCGGATGATATGGGTTCATTGGCAGCGGACAACGGCCTCATCAGGGGCTATGGTACGGAGATCGGCGCTTTCGTCCGCCTCGATGATCTCCAACAGGGATATGTCTTCGCCCAGGTCGACCGGGCCATCATCATGAGCCCCCATAAGACCAACGCCCGGGCGGTGATGCCGGTCACCACCATGGATGAGGTGCTCCATGGCTATCCAGTGGATTACATCCTCTATGCCAACAACTACGAGGATGTGGATGAGGAGCATCCCATCATCGAACAGTTTGCCAGCCCAGAGGAGGCTCTAGCCGTCTTTCGCCGGGGAACGGCCATGTCCAAGGGGACTACTACCTCCAGCGGCCTTGTCCACACCTATTTTGCCAATATCTTCGGCCCCGCTCAGTACCCGAAGCTCCACGATGAGATCGCGGAAGGCATCTTCCAGGACGCCTTCGACCAGGGCATCTTTGTTGGCCAAATCCGAACGCGGCTAGCCCTGCCGGGCTACGAGCAACAAGGTCCGGAAGCCGCCGCCACAGCCCTCCTTGGTCTTGTCACCAAGGAAAAGCCAAGCTAGGAAGGACATGAGGCCCCAAAAGGTTGGGGCCTCTACTAGTCTTAGCCGACTATCCAAAGGAACAGGTAGATCAGCAGCAGGATCAGCAGCTGAAATAGGCTTATCACCCCGAAAGTCCACAGCAAGACCGCGAAAATCGACAGGATCAAGAAGCGTGCAATGGCCTCCTGAGACAGGGGAGGTCCAAACAGCTGGGCCCTCAGCTCCTCCAGATTAACCTTCATCATCTTAAGCCTCCTTTCTCCCTACTGTTCGCTATACTAGTACGCATCAGCGACGTGGTCCGTGTCGGGAGGGATGGCCTATTTGCGTTAGGGCTCGGGTCGAAGGAGGCTATGGTGAGGAAGCCTGCGGGCTGTCAGGGGGGAAGTGACCGCCATAGACGGTCCTCGGCGCCCAAAGGGCCATCGATGTAAGGAGGCCGCCCATCTAGGGCGGCCATCCTTGCTACTTGCGCAAAGCCGCGCTTTGACCAGCGATTCTTCCGAAGACGAAGGCCTGTAGCAAGCCGGTTCCCGACATGTACGCAGGACCGCCGGCACTGGTGAAGCCTTCCGTCACTCCACCTGCCGCGTACAGTCCAGGGATAATCTCGCCATCGGTCTTCAAGACGCGAGCGTCTGTGTCGGTGACCAACCCTCCCTGGGTGTGGCGCAGGTCCCCAGTAGCTTCGACGGCGTAGAAGGGGGGCTTCCATTCCTTGGGGAGCTTGGTCCGATTAAACCGATCTTCGCCCTGCTTGATTCCTTCCACGTAGTCATCGAAGACGGCCCGCAGCTTTGCCGGTGGAATACCCAGCTGTTCAGCCAACTCCTCGGGGGTGTCGGCTTTCTTGACGATCCCGGCTGCCTCCCAGCCAGCCAAGGCCGGAGTGTTCTTGGCGTTTTCCGCGTCGATGATCATGTAGGCGATGTGATCGGGCTGGTTGACAATGTGGGTGCCGAGCTCCGAGTAGCCTAGATACTCGTTGGTGAATCTGTCCCCGTTCTTGTTGACCAGGATGCCTCCTCGGTAGAGGGCATACAGATCGAGATTTTGCTTCAGCTCTCGACTGAACGGCGCATAAGCCTGGTAGGCGCCCATGTTGGCAACGGCAGCTCCCAGCTTCACGCCCCAAATGATGCCGTCCCCGGTAGCCCCCGGTGCGAACATCGGATAGGCGCCAATAATGGATGGGATGTACTTGGCAACCATTTCTGCGTTGGCTGCAAAGCCGCTGGTGCAAAGGATCGTCGAGTCGGCGATGATTGTGAGGTCCTCCCCATCCTTCGTCCGGGCGGCCACACCCCTGACGACGCCGTCGGTATCGGTGATGAGTCCAACGCCCGGTGTATCGAGCAGGACGGTGATATTCTCATTTTTCTTCACGTTCTCTACCAAGACATTAATGATTCCTTGGCCTTTGCCTTCGGCTTCATGGTTGCGGAAGGTGGTTTGGCCGATGCGCAGGTGGCCGGTAACCAGGGTCCATTTGACGCCCAGGCCTTCGAGCCATTCCAGGACATCCTTGGCATTGTTGGCCACTGTATAGACCAGGTCCCGCCGCTGGCTGTAATGGCCGGGTCGGAAAATATCCCTGGCGAAGGCTTCGACGGAATCTTCAATTCCCAGCTCCTCCTGGTAACGGGTTCCAGCGGCCGGCATGACGCCTCCGGACATCATGGTGGCCCCGCCCAGGTAAGCCATCTTCTCCAGGACCACGACTTTGGCCCCAGCTTCTGCCGCGGACAGGGCGGCCACTAGTCCGGAACCACCTCCGCCAACAACCACTACGTCAGCGCTCATGACAGATTGGGCCCCGACGAGGGTGCTGCTGAGAAGTACAATGGCTAGTACAACGCAGAGCAAGTTCTTAAGCATCGTCATTCCTCCCAGAATTTCTTGTATTGGGCGATAGAGCAGGGATTTCCCTCCTCATACTACAAATTGCTCAGGGACCGTGAATAAATGCACAACTGGCCCCCAATAAACATATTACTTCTTGGTTAGGTTGACAAGACTTGAATTCGCGAGCAGGAACAGTAAAGCCGAGGCAGGGGCAGTTCAGGAGGTTGGAAACCGAGGTCCTCGTATGGAATAAGTAGCTGGGATGGGGGAGGAACAACGATCTCCTCGTCTGATGCCGGAACAGGCTCCAACGTAGAAGCCACCAACCGACTTGGTTGTAGAATATCGTGCTTTATGGGGCAAAGGTGTCTGGACATATCAGTGAACCCGCGCCGATCCAAGGAAGAGGAGTCTCTAGAGCCTATTCATCTTTGCGATGATTCGGCCGGTCGTGCCTAATGGGTCTTTCTGATTCCTTGCCCAAGGAGCATTGTTGAGGAGGGGGCTAAGAGGTGGGCACCGTCAAGCAAATCGGTTAGTCCCTCATGGTGGATGACCTAGAAACATAAACGGGGGTGAGTCTCTCCCTCCGACAGTACGGGGACGTGATCAGTCGATCCCTTTCAAGCAGGGAGACAATAGTCCGGCATGGGGCTTGAGGAAATCTTGCGAGGTGCTGTGAACGAAACCCCATTTCCCCTACACAACCTTCTTCGAAAACCAACTTGACAAGAGCCATGCTGAGCCCTAGTATAATGGTGCAGACCGCGATGGGCTGTCTCAGCCCGTAGTGTGGTCTGTTTTTCTTTGCCTTAGCCGATACTTTCTGTATGTCTGGGTAACATGCAATGTAATTGTGTGCTCCATAAGTCTCGGCATGGCCTCTTCACTGGCGAGCATTAGCGGCCCGGTAGATTGACGACTCCCGCGATGTGTGTTACAATTTAAGCGCTTTCTAGAGTAGCTTGGAGAGGTGTCGGAGTGGACGATCGAGGCGGTCTCGAAAACCGTTGGACACTTTGTGTCCCGTGGGTTCGAATCCCACCCTCTCCGCCAGGTAAATAGTCATTAGCGGAGGAGTCTCGTAGTGGACTAGCGAGCACGCCTGGAGAGCGTGTAGGGGTGTACGCCCCTCGTGGGTTCGAATCCCACCTCCTCCGCCACTTTTATATTCTTGGTCGTGCTAGACGGGGAGGTAGCGGTGCCCTGTACCCGCAATCCGCTATAGCGGGGTCGAATTCCAGCCCTAGGCCTGTCCCTTGTGGGGTCTGGCCCAGGTAAGTAGTGTTGAGGATTGGGTCTTGCGCAACAGGACTTCATGAACCCCGTCAGGTCCGGGAGGAAGCAGCGGTAAGTGAAGCCCCCTGTGTGCCGCAAGGGCGCCTGATTGGAGCCAACTGCCTGGGTAACGCCCGGAAGGGCATGTCGAAGGCTGGTGCACGGCCTTTTTTTGTTCCCGGAGGCAGACAAGGATAAACGATATCGCTTATAGAACTAAGCCCTGAGACGCACGGTACCGTGGTACAGGAGGGGATGACGTGGGCTACCAGTCCCTGTACCGAAAGTGGCGCCCCCAGACCTTTTCCGATGTGGTCGGGCAGCGCCATGTCGTACAGACGCTAAGCAATGCCTTGAGGAATGGGAGGATAGGCCATTCCTATCTCTTTGCCGGTCCCCGCGGGACGGGAAAAACGACTGTCGCCCGCCTTTTGGCCAAAGGCCTCAACTGCGAGAAAGGACCCACTCCAGAGCCATGTGGCCTTTGCGACAATTGCCGGTCCATCGGTGAGGGCTCTAGCGTTGACGTCATTGAAATCGACGGGGCATCGAACCGGGGCA
>JAAYLV010000121.1 GCA_012521755.1 Bacillota bacterium
GAAATGCTGGTCACTGCTTTGCAAAGGTCCCGGCAGTTTACCGTCCTCGATCGGGTCCGCTTCGGCGACTTTATCAATGAACAGAACCTAGTATCAAGCAATAGAATAGTCCCGGGCCAGGGTCCCGCAATTGGGGCGATGACCGGCGCTCAGTACCTTATTAGTGGCGCCATCACCGAATACCAAGTCGATATGGTTACCGGCGGTCTTGGCCTGCGGATCGCTGGGAAGGGCGGCTCCCAAGAATACGCACGGGCCTCTTGCGCCATCGATTTGCGGGTCACCGACACCACCACGGGTGAAGTTGTCTGGGCAGAAAGCTTGAAGGGCGAGATCCTCGGCGAAAAGGTAGGCCTCGAGGTATTCTCCTTCTTGGGCAAAAACATAGTCGAATTTGAAACCGGACGGGGCAAACAGCAAGTCATCAATCTCGTGGTTCGAACCCTCCTCGAAGAGGCAGTATATAAACTAGTAACCAGCGGTGCACTGAAGAGTTAAGTGCTTAGGAGCGGTAGGTGTTAGCGGTGGTGCTGTCCGCCCAAACTTGGGGGGCGAAGAGTATCACCGTTTTTTTCCGCGGCGGTAAGGATTCTTGGGATCATAGACCGAATTAATTATCATGACTCTTCAGCAGGTGAATACAAGAAGAAGGGATGCGGACAAAGTGCTTAGGATCCTCGCCGTAGTGTTCCTTTGCCTGATGCTGTCGGGGAGCTCAGCCAAAGCAGCGTTCAACTATCGATCGGTCATCAGCTCTGCTGGGGGAGGAATTCTCACCCTTGAACCAATTTCAGCCCTAAAGTCCTCCGTGTTAACAGACGATACTTATATTGAACTCTTTGCGGACACGGGCGGAAATGCCGACAGTGAAGAAAGACTACTGGCAGTGATCAGAGCCGACGAGGACGGGTTTGCAGTCCCTCCAGGAGACTACCGGGGGTACCTGTACGTTCCAGGACAGAATTGGCAGACTACTATCGAGATTAACAGTAATTCAACCTTTACATTAAGCATCATTTCTGGTAAGATTAGGTTAGAAGTAGGAGGAGCAGAAGCACCTCCGGCAGGAAAGGCGACCATCACGGTATTCTCTGAGCACAATAACTGGCGCACAGCATCCCACTCGGGAAGCAAGCAGTAGTCCGCATACAGCTGGTTGAGGGCCGATTAGAACAACTGTAAGCGGTTTGGTACAGCTAAATAGGGATTGTTCCTTTACCGAAAGGGCTGCTTTATCGAAAGATAGAGACTAGCAAAGCTTGGCGCCTAAGGCCGATTTGGCTATGGGGACCAGGTTGCCGAAGAAGGGAACAGGAATTGCGTGCCTGTCATCCTTTTTCGGTGGCAGGCGTTTTTTTGGGAGTAACTCTCCCTCTGATAAAAGGTAAACCCATCGCGAGGTGGGGGCACAAAGCCGACGGGCCTGTTGCGACAGGTGGCTGGGCTGCTCAAGGAGGATATGGAAAAATGAAGTGGGGAAGCTATTTCGTGCTGGCCATGGTTTTGTTGGGCATGATGGTTGGACAGGCTGGGGCACAAGAGATTGACCTTGAAGGGCTCCTAGTAAGCGATTTCCAGGTGTTTGGCGAAGAGTTGGGCGATGGAGCTTACGTTTATCAAGACGGCGAGTGGAACGTTGCGGAACTGTTCCAGTCCAGCGTCGACAACAAGGCGTTCATTTTCCAAGAGGGAAACGACAATGAGGCGAAGCAGGAGCAAGTCGGCGTAGGCAACTGGGCGGGGATCCGGCAAAATGGCAACGCCAATAGGGCGTCGATATACCAAAACGGCAATGACAACTGGGCTGGCATTTATCAGCTGGGCAACGAGAACTCTGCTTCGATAGAGCAGAGGGGCAATAGCAATCGGGCTGGCATCTTCCAGCAGGGCAACGGCAACAATGCCAGCATCGTTCAGACTGGTGACAACTTCAGGGCAAACATCGTTCAGAAGGGCAACAATAACAGTGCAACAATAACCCAGAGCGGTCTTTAATCCCTGCGAACTCTGCCGTTCTAGAGGATTGGACCGAGAAACCCCCGGCGCCCTTGAGCAAGGTGCTGGGGGTTTCTTATTGGACTGGCTTGCGCAGGGTGATGCAAGAAAGACCATTACCGGCATGAATCATACCGATTCATCTGTATCTCCTGTCCCGTTCCTGATCCTGACGGCAGTAAAGGGCAACGGGGCAGCATTATGATTGTGGAAGAATCCCTAAACGCGCCAGCTCTTCATACGCGACACCCCCACCACGGTATCAACGGCCATGCGCCTTCTTGGCCGCGCCCCTTCCTCTAATACCGATCGAATCCCAGACAAGGGCGACCTGTCGAGTCTTGCCTCCCACGACCTCCCGTGGATTGACGCAGATGGGAGTAAAAGTGGGGGGCTAGTGTATTGCGCTATATCCATTATTCAGGATATTCCTTGATATTCGCCTGTGGCCTTTGGAACAATCTCGTCCCGTTATGCAACCTCCCTTTTCCGCATGAATGCGGCTCGTTTCAAAAGAAGAAGCACAGACGCTTCTGCGTGTTGTAAATTGGCAAGATGGCCAGTTGTCGTCTTTGACAATTCATGAGAATGAACGATATATTATACTAGCTGATATATGCAACGTTACCATATGGGTATTTCCGATACAGATGGTACAAAGTTTTGCCAATGGAGGAAAGGAAAACCTAGTACGAACGGGGGTGCACTGTTGACGAAAAAAGAAGAGACCATGGAGACCATGGAGGTTGAAGAGAAAGAAAAGGACCCGGCTCAGGCAAGACGCGAACTCATATTTGGGGTCGTAATGGTCATCCTGATCTTGGCCATGTTCTTTGCGAAAAAATAGCAGGTTGGCTCTAGCCCTTTGCAGGAAGGGCCTTACGCATTCAGCAGTTCCTTCAAAACATCCATTTCCCGTCCGGCCAGCAAGGCCTCGTGGGGATGGATGTTTGGTTTTGGATGGAGCCGGGAATACTCGACAAAGCTCCCTTGGCAAAGAGGGCAGCGATAAAGATCCCCTCCCGCTCCCGAGTCGTTCCCTTGCCACGGATAGACCCACTTCACATACTCCATCCTCACCCACGTCCCCTGAACTTCGGAACAAGCCATACAATAATAGATATTGCTCAATTCTAATCCCTCCCACCAAGATTATGGGCTCCTTCAGGACAAGTTATGCGGAAAATGAGAAGACGGAGGGATTTCTCCATCTTTTCCCGGGCATAGGATGGGTCTAGAACCAGAGGGAGGATGATGGGAATGACTGTTGAATGGGAAGTGGCGCCGGAAGAAGCAGCCCAGTTGGCGGGAAGGGTGCGCCTGGCTAATAGTCAATACCTTTTGCGGCCGATACTCGTTTTGGTAAACGGCAAGAAGGTTCCCGTTAAAGACGGTCGCTTTGAGCTGTCCACCTATCCGGGGCACGTGGACCTAGAAGTGGAAGCCAAATATTATCAGCCCCATCGGCAAGAGCTGTTCCTCGATGAAGGCCTAAACGAAATCGACATTATGCTAGAGCCAGCCTTCTCTTGGGCCGAGCTGGACCTTTTTGCCCGTTTGGTCCACGCCGAGTCAGCGGGAGAACCCTATGCCGGGCAAGTGGCTGTTGCCGCCAGCGTCCTCCATCGCCTCGAGAGCCCGGCCTATCCCGATACCATCCGCGGCGTCATCTACCAGGTGACTGACGGCCGCTACTACCAGTACTCACCGGTCCTCGACGGACGGATAAACCTTCCGGCGAACCGAACATCTTTCCAAGCGGTCTATGATGCCTTGGCCGGATGGGATCCCAGCGGCGGAGCCACCGGATTTTACAATCCCCGCAAGACCAGCAACCGATGGGTGCGAAGTCGCCCGGTGACGGCGACTATCGGCAGACATGTCTTTTTCCGGTAGTTGGGACCGGACGGCCGGTCCCGACAGGACAAGCCTTCCCGGGGAGCGAATAGAACACGGGGAGGGTGGAGCCGTTGAAAAAGATCATGTCAGGAAATGAGGCCATTGCCCGGGGGGCCTATGAAGCAGGTGTATCGGTGGCAGCAGCTTACCCAGGTACACCGAGCACAGAAATCTTAGAGAACATCGCCCAGTATCCCTCCATTCGCGCCCAGTGGTCGCCCAATGAGAAAGTTGCCTTGGAGGTCGGCATTGGTGCGTCGCTGGCTGGAGCCAGGGTCTTGGTGGCGATGAAGCATGTGGGATTAAATGTGGCTGCGGACCCTTGGATGACCATAGCCTACACGGGGGTCAATGGAGGATTAGTCCTAGTCTCCGCGGACGATCCGGGGATGCATAGCTCCCAGAATGAGCAGGACAACCGGTTTTATGCCCGGATGGCAGGAGTGCCGCTCCTCGAGCCGGCCGACAGCCAGGAAGCCAAAGAGTTCGTCCGCCTTGCCCTAGAAATCAGCGAGGAGTACGACACTCCTGTTCTTTTGCGGATCACGACCCGCATCGCCCATTCCAAGGGGCTGGTTGAGCTTGGTGAACGCAAAGAGCACGATCTTCGCCCATACATCAAAGATCCGAAAAAGTACGTGATGATCCCAGGCAATGCCCGGGGCCGTCATGTGGCGGTAGTGGAACGTCTGGCTAAGCTTGCTCGCCTTGCCGAGGAGATTCCGATAAACAAGGTGGAGATGCGGGGAAAGCTAGGCGTAATCACTTCCGGCGTCTGTTATCAATACGTCAGGGAGGTGCTCCCTGAGGCATCGGTTTTCAAGCTTGGCCTGACCTATCCTTTGCCCGAAGATGCCATTCGCGCCTTTGCTGAGCGAGTGGACGAGCTTTTCGTCATCGAAGAACTCGAGCCTTTCTTGGAGGAGCAGATCCGCGCGATGGGCATTAGGGTTAAAGGCAAGGAGCTAACGGGAGTCTTGGGTGAACTGAACCAGAAGCGGCTCGCTGTGTCCTTGGGTCTTGAGGAACCGCCGCCTGCCGTTGATGTCCCGCCGCGGCCGCCGGTCCTTTGTCCCGGCTGTCCCCACCGGGGCGTTTTCTATGTCCTCCGCCGGCTCCGCTTGACGGTGCTCGGGGACATCGGCTGCTACAGCCTGGGGGCCCTGCCGCCTTTAGATGCCATGGACACCTGCATCTGCATGGGGGCGAGCATTGGGTCGGCCCTGGGGATGGAAAAGGCGGATTCCGTCTGGGCAGAAAAAAGCGTTGCCGTCATTGGCGACTCAACCTTCCTTCATTCGGGGATGACCCCTCTATTGGATGTTGTCTACAACGGGGGCAGGACCACCGTGCTCATCCTGGACAACTCAACGACCGCCATGACGGGGCACCAAGACCACCCCGGCACTGGCCGGACCCTAGGTGGAGAGGCCGCACCTAAGGTTGATCTAGAGAAGCTGGTCAGGGCCCTCGGGGTTAGACGGATCCGGAGGGTTGATGCTTACGATCTTGACTCCCTGCGCCGGGCCGTCAGGGAAGAGATCGAAGCTCCTGAGCCGTCGGTCATTATCGTCACTCGGCCCTGCGCGCTGAAAGTACCGCCAGGCAGGCCCTCGGTCGTTGATGAAGCAAAATGCAACAACTGCGGCCTTTGTCTGCGCTTGGGATGCCCTGCCATCCAAGAAGGGGCCTGGATCGATTCCCATCTTTGCCGCGGGTGCGGCTTATGTCGTGAGGTTTGTCCTAGGGAAGCCATTGGGGGTGATGCCGATGTCCAAAGTTAAGAACATCTTGCTGGTCGGAGTCGGGGGGCAGGGCATCATCCTGGCTGGCAAGCTGCTCGCAGAGGTCTTAGCCGCGGGAGGCTTTGACGTGAAGCTGTCAGAGGTCCATGGGATGGCGCAGAGGGGTGGGAGCGTCGTCACCCAGGTTCGCTTTGGCCCCCAGGTCTACTCTCCCCTAGTCTCTCCCGGAAAGGTCGACTACCTAGTTGCCTTTGAGCAGATAGAGGCATGGCGGTGGCTTTCTTGGCTAGGGCCAGGCGGGCTCTTGATCATGGATGAACAGATCATCTATCCGGCAGGCAGGACCCAGGTCACACTCCCTGAGGACTTGACTGGCCGTCCTGGGACCGTCTGCCTGAACGCCCGCCGGATTGCTGAGGAGGCAGGACTCGTCAAGGCCGCCAACATGGTCTTGCTTGGGGCATTGGCCGCCCACCTGGGCATAGAGCTTGAGATCTGGTACAGGGTCTTAGAGAACTCGGTTCCGCTCAAGTATCTCGAGTCTAACCGGAAGGCATTGGAAGAGGGCTTCGCCCGGGCAAAGCCCTCTGCTGGTTAGCTTAAGACTTCCTCATTGACGAGGAAAGGCGGCTTTTCGTCCTTGAAGACCGCGATGATGTTGGCCGCGGCTGCTTTGGCCATGCGGATCCGGGTTTCGGCGGTGGAGGTACCCACGTGGGGCGTCATGACCACATTGGGGCAGTCCGTAAGACCGGGGGTGAGCTTCGGTTCATGCTCGAAGACATCTAGTCCGGCCCCCGCGATGGCGCCCGTCTGCAGGGCCTCTAGGAGAGCCCCTTCATCGACCACAGGGCCCCGGGATGAGTTGATCAGGTACGCGGTGGGCTTCATCAGGGCGAGCTCCCGTTTGCCGATGAGGTGGCGGCTTTCCGTGGTCAAGGGGACATGGAGGCTGACAAAATCAGCTTCCTGGAGCAGCTCGTCCTTGGGACGAAACTCTACTCCCATGGCATTTTCCGCCTCGTACTGGCGGCAAATATCGTAGTAGAGGATCTTCATGTTGAAGCCTAGAGCCCGGCGGGCTACAGCCCGGCCGATCCGGCCCAGGCCAATGATCCCCAAGGTCTTGCCATAGACATCATGGCCGTTGAGCAGCATCGGGCCCCATTCCAACCGTTCCCCGGAGCGCAGGGCCCGGTCAGCTTCGGCGATCCTCCGGGCCGAAGCGAGCAGTAAGCCGAAGGTCAAGTCGGCTGTCGCTTCGGTGACATCATAAGGCAGGTTGGTCACCATGATGCCGTATCTGGTCGCCGCGTCGATATCGATGTGATTGTACCCTACACCATAGTTGCTGATGATCCGCAGTTTCTTGGCAACGGCCAGTTCTTCCTCACCCAGGGGCGTTCCCACACAAAGCATGGCGTCGATGGTGGGCAGCTTGGCCATGATTTCTTCCTTGGTCAAAGGCCGCTCGCTTATCTCCATCTCTGAGCACTCCGCTAGTTCCTGCAGCCCCTCGGTGGGTATGTACCTTGTCACCCATACTCTCGGCTTCGACATTCCCGGCGCCTCCTATTCAATCCAAGGTAAGTAAACCATTCGGATAATGCGGGCGAAATCCTCCTGAAGATGGCAGGGCCATCTTGGTTACCGCTCCCTTCGCCAAGGCAGGGCTCATTGCTGGTCCACCTAGTTGGTGCCAACCCGGAACGGCGCCAAAACAGGAGTAACCCTTCAATCTCCCCTCCATTAGGCCCAGACCCTTAGAAGGATATTTTGACCCTTTACGGAATATTGAAGTGTGATGCAAAGTTTCCTAAGTAGCATTGATCGAGTGGGATTTAGCGTGAATTCCCATCAGTCTAAGGGATCAATATCATAAGAACCCTACATAGCCTAACCCGCGTTCTGCTCGACAGCAAGGGCGGGGGTCAAATCCACTAGACGGGGGGTGAGGGGGGAACAGGTTATTTGCCACTTGGTTTGAAGTTCGCCAAATCTAAAGGAGGATGAGAAAGTGAGGAAGACCTGCTTTACCGTTGGCATCATCGTTGCGCTCCTGGTTGGCATCGCTGCAAGTGGACTTGCTGCTCCCAAATGGACGCTGAAGTGCGGGACGGTGACCGCCCCCGAACACTCCTACAGCCTCGGCGTTCAGTATTTCGCCGAAATCGTCGAGCGGGAGACGGGCGGTCAGGTCAAGGTCGAGCTGTTCCCCAACTCGATCCTCGGCGATGAGGATGACCTGATTGAAGGCATGCAGCTTGGCACCGTTGACATGGCCGTTGCCGCAACGGCGAAGCTGTCCGGATTCGTTCCTGAGGCGGACCTGTTCAGCCTGCCCTTCCTGTTTAGGGATTACGATCACTGGGCCAAGGTCTTGGACGGACCCCAAGGGATTCGCATGAAGGAGATCATCGAGTCGAAGAGCGACTTGATTCTATTGGGGTATTGGGGATGCGGCACCAGGATGCTGTTCAACTCCCAACGGCCCGTCGTCACCCCCGATGACCTGCGGGGGCTCAAGATAAGGACGATGCCGGGTCCGGTGGACATCCAGACCTGGAAAGACCTCGGAGCCATTCCCACTCCTGTTGCTTGGCCGGAGCTGTACTCGGCTTTGAAACAGGGAGTGGTTGACGGCGCCGAAAACGATCCGGCCAATATCATCCAGCAGAAGTTCTATGAACCATGTCCCTACATTTCCCTGACCGATCACCAGATCGCCGTGAGACTCTTCCTCATCTCCAAGCTCACCTGGGATAGGCTGCCCAAGGACATCCAGGAGATCATCACCAAGGCCGCCGCGGAAGCGACCCTTTACCAGCGGGAAGTGGACGCCTTGTCCGTCGAGGAAGGGCTCGAAATACTGGAGAGACAGTATGGAGCCAAGATCAACCAGGTTGACAAGACCAAGTTCATCGAGCTTACCGAAGCCGTAAGACAAGATACAGCGGCTAAGCTAGGCTTGGTAGACATGTACAAGGCTATCCTCGAAACTCAGTAGTCTAGAGGCCAGGATCCATTGAGCGGGATCCTGGCCATCTTTTTCCGAGCCTGGGAGGGATGATCATACGTGAGGTCTTTTGTCAGGACGTTAGAAAAGATCCAAACGGTTTTCGTCGGTTTCCTGCTGGCGGTCTTGCTGGTGGTTGTGTCGCTCCAGGTATGGACCCGGTTCGTGTCTTATAAGCCCCTCATGTGGACGGAAGAGGTAGCCCGTTTTTCCCTTGTGTGGATAGTGTTCCAGGGCGCGGCGATCGCTGTGCAGAGAAAAGCCCACTACATCCTGGACATACTCCCCGCGAGGCTCTCCCAAAAGACGCGCAGGATCCTATCGCTGCTATGTTGCCTTTTCATGTTCGCGATGGCCTACGTCATCGTCTACCACGGGTGGGTCTTTGCCGTATCGGGTCTGCGAAGGCTGTCCCCGACCGTTGAGCTCCCCATGTTCTGGGTCTATCTGGCCATCCCCACCTCGGGGATTTGCATGATGATTTACATCATCGGTCATGTGCTGGAGCTATTGTCTGTCGGAATCCCAGTCCAACAGAGAGAGGATGTGTAAGTTGGCTCTCGTCCTGCTTTTCCTTGGACTCATGATATTGATGGTCATCGGCGTCCCCATCTCCTTTGTCCTCGGGGTCACTTCGGTGGCGACTATTAAATCCCAAAGCCCACTTCCGTTAGTGTTGGTCATCCAGCGGATGTTCGTCGGTTTGAACTCATTCACCTTGCTGGCGGTGCCCTTTTTCATGTTGGCCGCCAACTTGATGAACAACGCGGGGATCTCCAACAAGCTGATCAGGTTCTCCCAAGCCTTGGTGGGCAACGTCAGGGCCAGTCTGGCCCATGTCAACGTCATCGTCAGCATGATCTTCGCCGGCATATCCGGCTCTTCCCAGGCTGACACCGCGGGCATCGGCTCAGTATTGATCCCCGCCATGGAAGCCGAGGGCTACAGCAAAGAAACGAGCGTCGCGGTAACGGCGGCATCATCCACCATCGGGGTCGTCATCCCGCCCAGCATTCCCATGGTCGTCTACGGATCCACCATGGGCGTATCCATCGCCGGTCTTTTCCTCGGGGGGGTCATTCCCGGCATCCTCGTTGGTTTAGGGCAGATGTTGGTCATTGCTCTGCTTAAGGACTATAATATCAGGCAGGATGGCAAACCCTTTTCCCTGAAGGAATTATTCGCCAGCTTCCTCGATGCCTTTTGGGCTTTAGGGACCCCCATCCTCATCATCGGCGGGATCATCAGCGGCGTCTTCACCGCGACGGAAGCTGCCGTGGTCGCCTCGGTTTATAGTCTGTTCGTCGGCCTTGTCATCTACAGGACCCTGAAACCCTCGGACTTGCCTAAGATTTTCATGGAAACCGCCGTCTTCAGCTCTGTCTCCCTCTTCTGTGTGGCCACCGCATCGGTGTTTGGGTGGCTCCTGGCCTATTACCATGTGCCCACCGCCGTGTCCGACTTCCTGGCCCGCTTCGCCCACAGCCCCTTCCTCATCATGGCCATCATTAACGTGGTCTTCCTGATCGTGGGCACCTTCATGGACGCCATACCGGCCATCATGATCCTGGCTCCGGTCATCGGACCGATAGCCCACGCGGCGGGCATCCACCCGATCCATCTAGGAGTGGTCATCGTCATGAACCTGGCCATCGGCCTGATAACGCCGCCCTATGGATTGTGTCTGCTGCTGGCCTGTACAATTGCCAGGATACCGGTCAAGCAAGCCTTGCCGGCCTTGCTGCCCTTTATCATCATCATGCTCGGCACCTTGCTGATCGCAACTTACTTGCCGGATGTGGTGATGTTCGTCCCGAAACTGTTGATACCTCAGTTCCTATAATAGTAAGGGGGTGGTTAAATGTCTAAGAGGACATTTCCCAGGGTGGAAAGGCTGAGAGATTCCCTCCTGGCGACGGAGTCGGAGATTTGTCATGAGCGGGCCCTCATCGTTACGGAAAGTTACCAGGAAAACGAGGGGCTGCCCGTCGTGATCAAACGAGCCAAAGCCCTAGCCAAGGTCCTAGCTGAGATGACTATATTCATCCACCCCGATGAGTTGATCGTGGGGCACCAGTCAAGCAAGAGGCGAAGTCCCCCGGTCTTCCCCGAGATGTGTGTGGAATGGATCGAAAGGGAGCTGGATGAGTTTGAAACGAGGAAGCATAACCGCCTCAAGGTCAGTGAGGAAACGAAAAAGGCCTTGAGGAGCATCCTCCCCTATTGGAAGGGGCGGACGGTGTACGATCGCTTCTTGACCATGCGCCCCGCGCCTGTGGCCAGGGCGGTAAGCTTTGGGCTCATCGCCAACACCCACGAGAAAAATGCCCTTGGCCATGTAGCCCTCAATTACAAGAAGGTACTGGAGATGGGCTTTCGGGGCATTAAGAGGGAAATCGACGATGCCCTGTCCAAGCTAAACATAGCCAGCCCCGACTATTTGCCCAGGTATGAGTTTCTCCACGCCGCCTCGATCGTGTGTGATGCCATCATCGGCTTTGCCGAGCGCTATGCGAAGCTTGCCCGGGAGCTGGCCGCCCGGGAAGCCGATCCGACTCGCAAGCAGGAGCTTTTGCAGATCGGCGAGGTATGCGCCCGTGTGCCCGCCAACCCGGCCCGGACCTTCCATGAGGCGTTGCAGTCCCTTTGGTTTGCCCATCTCATCCCCTGGATCGAAGACAATGGCTACTCCATCACCCCCGGGAGAATAGATCAGTATCTGTACCCCTACTACAAAGCCGATCGGGAAAGGGGCGCACCCAAGGAAGAGCTGCAGGAGCTCCTTGAGTGTCTTTGGATCAAGTTCAGCGAGGTGCTCCGGGTGGACGATAAGGCGGTGGCCGAGATCTCAAGCGGCTATCCCCTAGGACAAAACGTCGCCCTCGGCGGCCTCCTCCCCGACGGCACCGACGGCACAAACGAGCTTTCTTTCATGTGCCTTGAGGCCCAGGCCCATATCAGGCTCCTCCAGCCCAACTTGACGGTGAGGCTCCATGCCGGCACCCCCGATGACTTCCTCAAGGCGGCCGTTCAGGTGATCTCCCTAGGCAACGGCATGCCCCAGCTGCTAAACGATGAGATCATCATCCCATCCCTTGTGCGCAGGGGCATTCCCGTCGAAGAAGCAAGGGACTACATCCCCGTTGGCTGCGATGAGATCACCGTCGAGGGGACTTGGGGGCGGTGCAACGGCGGCTATCTCAATTTCGCCAAGGTCTTGGAGTTGACCTTGAACAACGGCCGCTGCCTCCTCACCGGGGAGAAGTTGGGTCTGGAGACGGGGGATCGGTTCGGAACCTTTGCCGAGCTGATGGCGGCCTACCATCGGCAACTAGAACATGCCGTCGGCATCCAGGCGGCGGCTGCTAACATCACCGACCAGATCCATGCGGAGCTTGCTCCCTGTCCGACGGTATCGCTATTGGTTTCCGGCTGCATCGAAAAGGGCAGGGATGTGACCGGGGGAGGGGCCCGCTACAACTTCACCGGACCTGTGGGGGTGGGCTCGGGGACCGTCGGCGACTCCCTAGCCGCCATCAAGAAGCTAGTCTACGAGGAAGGGGCCGTCTCCCTCGACGATATCATCCAGGCCATCCGGCAGAACTTCATCGGCCATGAACCCTTGCGGCAAATGCTCATCAACCGGGCCCCCAAGTTCGGCTGTGATGTGGATTACGTAGACGATCTGGTGATCGAGATCACCGACAGTTTCTTCGATCAGGTGGAGAAGCACACCAACCCCCGGGGCGGAGCTTTCATCCCGGCCTTGTACTCGGTCACGGCCCAGGCGGGCCTTGGGCGGCTTTCCGCAGCCACCCCCGATGGCCGCCGGGAAAGGACGCCCCTCTCCGATGGCATATCCCCCTCCAACGGGATGGACCTGGCCGGACCGACGGCCGCCTTGAAATCCGTCTGCAAAGTCGACTTGGTGCGGGCAACAAACGGTGTGATCTTCAATCTCCGCTTCAGCCCCTCCGTCCTCAGCGAGGAGGACGGCCTCGATAAAATTGCCCAGTTCTTGCGCACCTTCGTTGACTTGGGGGGCTTTCACATCCAATTCAACATCATCTCCACCGAAACCCTCAAAGAAGCCCAGCAAAACCCCGAAGCCCATCGGGGGCTGGTTGTGCGGGTCGCAGGATACAGCGCCTTCTTCGTTGAACTGTGCAAAGAGGTCCAGGATTCGATCATTGCTCGGACGGAGCAGTCTTTCGCCTAACAGCAGCCGGGAAGGGCGCGGGCCCTTCCCGGTATTCGCATGGGTTGCATCACTCCATAAGGCCGGACCGATTCCTAAGAAAACCCTGCAACGCCCGCCTCTTTCACTGGATTTATCCTGAATAGATCCCACCGCGAAGCCCTCCGCCGCCTTCGCAAAGGCCCGTCGGTCCGGAGGATTTGCCTTGCGGCCGTTCTCTCATCAAGCCTACGGGAACAACATCCCAACACGCAGCTTGGCATAAAGGACTGGGAGACCCATTAAGACCACATTTGAGATCCAGGAATTATTTATTGCTGCGGACATGCGGGCACGGGAGGAAAAGGAAGTTAGGGCGAGAAGAGAACAGCGACAGCAACATAATTTGAGCTGATGCTGTCGAATTAGACAGAATACAACAAGAATATGGGGGTGTACGACAGAACGCTGCGCCGAGTGACTTCGTTGGTAGATGGACAAGGGGTCTCAGTATACTTATCTAGCTGGAGGTGCGAAAATGTCCTTGAAAAGATTATTTAGTCTCTGTTTGCTTGCCGCTTTGATTTTCTGTCAATTGCCAGCAAGTCCTGTCATGGCCGCCGACTATCCCTCGCGGGAAATCAGGTTGATAGTTGCCTCCAATCCCGGAGGTGGAGATGATGCCATCGTTCAGATGCTTATACCTTACCTGGAGAAGTATCTGGGGCAACGCATCATTTGTGAGTACAAACCTGGCGCCGGCATGACGGTAGCCTGGGGCTATGTGAAGCACAGCACGAAACCGGATGGGTATACGCTGCCCATGTCCAAGGTTCCCCACCTGCCTGCTACAGAGATAACCCTGAAGGAAGAGAAACAGCACGAATGGGACGATATTGATCCCCTGTACAACATAGTAGTTGACCCTAATGTTCTTGTTGTCAAAGCGGATAGTCCTTTCCAGACTCTTCAGGATTACCTTGAGTATGCCCATAAGAACCCCGGGAAGGTTGTCGTGGCCGATACGGGCATCTACGGTGACGACTGGATTGCGAACATGAAGCTGCAAAGGATAGTCAGAGAGACTTATCCCGATTTCGAGGTAACATATGTGTCCATGGTGTCCGACAATCTCGTTCTGCAAGCCCTATTGGGTGGACACATCGATGCGGCGATGATGAACGTCGGTGGAGTATTTGACTTGATTGAAGATGGCCGAGTCCGTGCTTTGTGCGTACTCGACAACCAGCGAGTCGACTTCTTGCCAGAGGTCCCAACGGCCAGTGAGCTGGGCTACAATGTCACCAACAGCTCTTCCCGAGGCTTTTCCTTCCTCAAGGGAACACCGCCCGAGATCAAGGCAATCATGGAGGATGCGCTGCATAAGGCGGCCAACGATCCGGAGTATAGGGAGAAAGCCGCCAGGGCCGGCATAAACATCGCGACAATGAATAGCGAGGAATATGCTGAGTTCATGAACAGTGAACTGGAAATCCTCAAGGAGATCTTCGCCGAGATTGAAGCACAGTAGCGTCTAAGTTGAGATGGTCAGGGGATTTGATGAAGGAGGGAAACCTCCTTCATCAAGTCCGCCTTGTGTAAGAGGGGAGGCTAGGGGAGTTTGAAACAAGACAGAATAACCTTTTCATACCACAAGGCCAGCATCGTCTTGTCCCTCTGCTTTATCATAGGGGCAATGTATCTGTATTCGATTACCTTGCGGTGGAAACCCGGAACGCACTCCACGTTGCCAAGACTAGCCCTAACGGTAATCATCTTATTGAACATTATCATGATCGTCCAGCAGCTGCGCAGGCATGATGAGACCAAGAGCATATCCTTTACGAAGCGCTCGTTGAGGCATCTATTTGCTGCCACTGTGCTGACGGCCATCTACATTGCGTCAATCAAGGTACTGGGATTTTACCTTAGCTCCCTACTGTTTCTGATCGTCATGATGTTCTTTGTCGGGGCCAAGGGTTTGATGCTCACAGTTGGCGTCCCTCTGGTATTCACAATAGTTCTATACGTCGTCTTTGGGCTTTTCTTGAGAGTAAATGTGCCAACAGGCATATTCTGACAGCCCTGGAGGGAGGGTGCCGGGTGTTCAAGACGGACTTTTTTATCTATGCGCTTGGGAACATTCTTAATGTAGCTAACCTCGGCTTGATCCTGTTTGGAGTGGCGGCGGGAATCATCATTGGTGCTTTGCCAGGACTCTCGGCTACAATGGGCGTGGCCTTGCTCTTGCCTTTGACTTTTGGCATGAGGCCTGAATCAGGTATACCGATGCTGATCGGCTTGTATTGCGGCGCCATGTACGGCGGCTCCATATCGGCGGTCCTATTGCATACCCCAGGGACTTCAGCGGCCGCGGCGACATGTGTTGACGGCTATCCAATGGCAAGAAAAGGAGAAGCCGGATTGGCCATTGGCTACTCGCTGGTCGGCTCATTCTTCGGAGGGATCTTTAGTGCCTTTTTGCTGTTGTTCTTAGCACCGCCCCTAGCCAATTTCAGCTTGTTATTCGGTCCGGCCGAGTACTTTACGATGGCTCTGGTGGGCCTCACATTAATTGCTTCATTGTCGTCGGGATCGTGGATAAAGGGACTAATGTCAGGGTTTTTGGGGATTCTCCTTTCGACCGTTGGACTTGACGTCATGTCCTCTGTGTCCAGATTTACTTTCGGTTATATGCAACTGCTCGATGGAATGTCACTGGTCGTGATATTGATCGGCGTGTTCTCCATTACCCAGGCCCTGGTGATATTTGAAGAAAGCGCGGAGGACGAAGGGAAGAGCCAATTGGCAACAGACGCCATTTCCGGACGGATCTTGCCAACATGGTCTGAACTCGTTCAATACAAAAACACCATCCTCCGGTCAAGCCTCATTGGTTCATTTGTTGGCATGGTCCCTGGAACTGGAGGGGATGTTGCCTGTTGGCTAGCCTATAACGAAGCACGGCGCCGATCGAAGAATCCAGAGCTATTTGGAACGGGCATCCCCGAGGGAGTCCTGGCTCCTGAGGCCGCCAATAACGCTGTCACGGGAAGCGCGATGATACCGACACTGGCCTTAGGCATACCGGGGAGTTCGGTTACAGCTATCCTCCTGAGCGGGTTGATTTTTCACGGCATCAGGACAGGGCCTCGCTTTATTACCGAGTATGGCGGCCTCACGTATACAATTATCTTGTCGATGTTCGTTGCGAACATATTCATGCTTTTCCTGGGCGTGTTGTCTGCCAAGGCCGGCATGAAGATCGCCAAGATCAGTGTAAAAATCCTCGCCCCCTTTATCATCGTGCTCAGCGTGATTGGTTCCTACTCCCTGGGCAACAGCATGTTTGATGTAGGACTCATGTTTGTGTTCGGGTTGTTTGGCTATGTGTTGCGGAAGTTCAATTTCCCGGTGTCTCCCATGGTTATCGGTGTGATACTGGCTCAAATGGCCGAGTACGGGTTAAGGCAGGCACTAATGATCTCTAGAGGCAATTGGCTCATATTCGTCCAGCGTCCTATCTCCCTACTATTCCTTGTGGTCTGCGTTTTGTCATTGGCATCAGCTATCCGGCAGGATATCTCCAAGAACGCAAAAACGGATACTTCCCCAGCCCAGTAATACTACAATTCGAGGAGGAAAAGCACATGTCAAACTTAGGCTTCAGGATTATTCAAGACATCAACAGACCGAGCAAGGAATTGTTGGAGGCATTTCGCGGCGTTCCGACAGCATTTATTGGGGATGCGGTCAATCGTTTCTTCTGTGTTGACGCAAGGATCAAGCTGGTCAACAAGGGCAACTTGAGGATGGTCGGAAGCGCCTTCACTGTCCGAACGAGGATTGCTGACAACCTGATGGTTCACAAAGCCTTGGATTTGGCTAAACCGGGGGATGTCATCGTCATTGACGCAGAAGGCGACATGAACGTTGCCATCTTCGGCGATCATATGACTACTGCTGCTAAGCTCAGAGGTTTAGCAGGTTACGTTGTCAATGGATGCATTAGAGACATCGAGACTATTGAAACGATGGACTTTCCTGTCTTCGCCAAAGGCGTAAGTCCGAGAGGACCATATAAAGATGGACCTGGTGAAATCAACGTGCCCATCTGTTGCGGCGGCGTGGTCGTCAAACCTGGGGATATCGTGGTTGGTGACAGAGATGGTGTTGCCGTCATTCCCCTAGAAGAAGCAGAGAATGTTCTCGCCAAGGTCAAGGACATCATTGAACAAGAGAAGATGAGTACAATAGAAATAGATGAGAATGCCCATCTTCCTTGGTCTACCAACAGGCCCTGGATCGACAAGATTCTCCGGGAAAAAGGGTGCAGCATGGAGTAGGGCACGTCAATCGGACTGCCTGAGCTTGAGCAGCGTGGACTATCAGGGCCGAAGGGGCGCTGTACGGCAGGACGGGCGAGACCCATTGTTCTGGTTGCAGGATACAGCGCCTCTTCGTTGAACTCTGTACACAGTTCGAAAACTCATCATCCCTCGTACGGAGCAGTCTTTCGGCTGATGCACCCGGGAAGGGCGAAGGCCCTTCCCGGTGCCTATGCTAAGGATGGAGGGGACTATGAGACGGGTGGACCGGGAGATACCCAAGGCGGAGGCGATGGAGCTTCTGAGGGAAACGAAAGCAGGGGTGCTGGCGATGGTGGACAGCGATGGTGCGCCCTATGCAATTCCCGTCAACCACGCCCTCATCGACGGCGCTCTCATCATTCACTGCGCAAGGGCCGGTCGCAAGATCGATTGCCTAAGAAACGATAATCGGGTTTGCTACACGGCCTACCGCATGATCCACATCTCCCCGGAGAAGCTCACGACCAAATACACAAGCGCCGTCGTTACGGGCCGGGCCGAGCTGGTGGAGGATCTGGAGGTCAAGCTGGATCTTCTCGGGCGCATGACCGAGGTCCTCGCTCCGGGAGCTAGGTTCACCTGTGATGATCGGACCGTGGCCGATACCGGCCTTATCCGCATCAAGATCGAAGGGATTACCGGCAAGGCCAACCGGTGAAATCCCAAGGACAATTTTTTGCCGGAAAGAGCAAGATAATACCGAGGGATTAGGGGGAGGGATGGTGAAGATTACAGGGCAACGGAATATGGGGTGATCAGGTCCCCTTGGGGACAATAGGGAATCGGGTGAAAGGCCCGAGCGGTCGCGCCACTGTAACCGGGAAGTCATCCTTCGGAGAACCACTCGGCCCTGCCGGGGAAGGTGGAGGATGGAGTGCACCGGGAGCCAGGAGACCTGCCTGATCACAAACACCCAGAGGCCCTCGCGGGATAGGGGAGGGGTGTAGCTTTCCTCAACTCCTTATGGGCTTGAGGATTTTTTGTTCCAAGGCCAATCGTCGGCTGTGGTGAAATCCATGGACCTACCCTGCTGCTTGCCCTCAGACGGGTCGGCGATTGGCCCATTATTATACAAGGAGGAGCTGAGGTGGCCAAATACCTGATGCTGCAGGGCGTCGCATCGAACGTCGGCAAGAGCGTCCTCGCTGCTGGCCTGTGCCGCCTGTTCCATCAAGAAGGATGCAAGGTTGCCCCTTTCAAGGCGTGGAATATGGCCCTTAATTCCTACATGACCCCGACGGGGGAAATCGGCCGCTCCCAGGGCATCCAAGCTGAGGCGGCAGGGATCCTTCCCACCGCCGACATGAACCCCTTGCTCATCAAGCCAAGGGGAGAAGGGGAGTCCCAGGTGGTGGTTCAAGGCCGGGTTCAGGAGGATCTCAGACTGGGAGGGCCTTTGTCTGAGACGGCCATGCCCATCGTCCAGGCAAGCCTTGAGCGCCTGAGCAAAGAGTACGATCTGATCATCATGGAAGGGGCCGGGAGCCCCGTTGAAATCAACCTGCGGCACCGGGATGTGGCCAACATGGGGGTCGCCCTCCTAGTTAAAGCTCCTGTGCTGCTCGTTGCTGATATCGACCGGGGAGGGGCCCTGGCGGCCCTAGTCGGGACGATGCGCCTCTTCAGGCCTGAGGAGCAAGCCTTGGTGGGCGGATTCATTCTGAACAAATTCCGCGGCGATGCCGGGATCCTCAAGCCCGCCCTAAGGATCCTTGAGGAGAGGGGAGGCCGGCCCGTCCTGGGCGTTGTGCCCTACCGCCACGATCTCCTCATCGATGACGAAGACTCCCTTGGTCTGGAAAGGACCTCCGGGGGCCCAAGCTCCATCAAGATCGGGGTGTTTTGCCTCCCATACATGTCCAACTACACCGACTTTGTTCCCCTATCCAGGGAAGAAGGGGTTGCGGTCCACTACATAGAGAGAAAAGAGGACCTTAGCGACTTCGATGCCCTCATCATTCCCGATACGGAGAATCTAACGGAAAGCCTGCAGTTCCTTGCAGCTCAAGACTATCCAAGACAGCTGGCCAGCTTGATCAAAGGGGGAACGCCCGTCATCGGCATTGGCAGGGGCCTTATCATCCTGGGCCAGGACTATCTAGGTTTAATGCCCATCAAGACCGAAAGCCATCCCCCCAGGCAAGCTGGGACCGTCCAGGCCCAGGTTGCAGCTGAGGAGGGGTGGCTCGGGAGGGCCTTCGGTCGCCGAGTGAAGGGTTACCTAGGATCCGGCGCAAAGACCAGCGGGGCCGCGCCGGCCTTCACCATTAATGGCGATCCGGAGGGAGTCCAATTTGGCTCCGTCCTCGGCACCTCCCTCCACGGACTCTTTGAGGATGGGCGCCTTCGCCGGGCCTTCATCAACTACCTCCGGGAGGGGAAGAATCTCCCCCCGTTGACGGGGCCTATCCTGGAGGGGGGCCAATTGAGGCAGGAAGCTTACGACCTGTTGGCCGAGGAGCTTCGAAGGTCCCTCAACATCCCTGCTATCCTGGACTTGGTAGAAAGGAGCGGCCGCGGGTGAAACTAGCTGCCACATTGATGATCCAAGGCACCAGCTCCCATGTGGGCAAAAGCGTCCTGGTGACGGGGCTTTGTCGGGTCTTCGCCCGGCGGGGTCTGAAAGTTGCCCCCTTCAAAGGGCAAAACATGGCTCCCAACAGCTACATCACCGCCGATGGGGGAGAGCTGGGAGGGGCCCAAGCCATCCAGGCGGAGGCGGCGATGACGGAGCCGTTAGTGGAGATGAACCCGATTCTGCTCAAGCCTGTGACGGACACCATCGCGGAAGTGATCGTCATGGGGAGGTCCCAAGGCAAACTTGCGGCGAAGGAGTACCAAGAGTTTAAAGGAGAAATGGGGCTTTCCGTCGTAAAAGAAGCCTTAAAGCGTCTTCGGGAGCAGTTCGACCTGGTCATCATCGAAGGGGCGGGGAGCCCGGCCGAGGTCAACCTCAGGGCAGAAGACATCGTTAACATGACGGTCGCCCACATAGCCGACGCCCCGGTGCTTTTGGTCGGCGATATCGACCCTGGCGGGGTGTTCGCCTATATCGTCGGGACCTTAGAGCTCCTCACTCCCGAAGAGCGGGCCCGGATCAAGGGCCTGATCATCAATAAGTTCCGGGGGAATATCGAGCTATTAAAGCCGGGCCTCAAGGAGCTGGAAGAGATCACCGGCGTCCCTGTCATGGGGGTTGTTCCCTACCTGTCCCTGGATATTCCCGAGGAAGACACTGTCCCATGGAGCCCGGCCGCATCTGGCGATGTGGAGATCGGCATCATGTATCTTCCCCACATCAGCAACTTCACCGACTTTCATCCCCTAAGGAGGATCCCGGGGGTTAGTCTTCGCTACATCCGGCCGGGGCAGCCTTTCGGGCGCCTCGATGCCTTGATGGTCCCTGGCAGCAAGAACATTGCTGCGGATTTATGCTCCCTACAGGACAGCAAAGATGCCATCAAGAATCTGGGCGTCCCGGTAGTTGGGATCGGTGAGGGTTATGCTATGCTCGCCCGGGAA
>JAAYLV010000122.1 GCA_012521755.1 Bacillota bacterium
GATCTGATACATTCCTGATCCTCCTTCTTGCCTGGATTGTTTTCATCCCTCCATTCACAGAGCCTACTTTAGGATATGTTGAGTCGCTGCCCGATAGTGTGTCACTTTGGGGTTGAGAATATGCGGCTGGGGGAAGGGACTTGGTCCATTAGAGGCCGCTATGGCGGGGAGGGCGCGGGAAGAACAGACCCGACGGGAAAGCAGCTCCATGGCTTGGCTAGCTCTCCATTCGGAGCCGGCAGTACCAGGTCGACAAAAAGGCACGTCCACGGTTCATAGAACCGTGGACCTTAATCGGCGGGAAGTTCACGGAGAAAGGCATTTTCGCCCCCTCTTCCAGCTGGGAAGGGGGGAGCCATGCGCCTCTTCAAGGGGGCAAATACTCCTGGAGGATAGTCATTACCTCCGCCAATGTCTCGGCGTTGGCCACCTTTTGTCTGACGAGGCCGGCGTAGGGCAGTCCTTTCAGATACCAGCCTACATAACGGCGGCTCTCTCCCAAGGTCAGTCGCGGGCCTTTGAGCCTCTGCAGCATGTCCAGATGGCGAAGGAGGGTCTCCACCCGCTGGGCGGGGGAGACTGGCGAGGGCTCTTTGCCCCGGAGGACTTCTACGGCCTGGGCGAATATCCAAGGGTTGCCCAGGGAGCCTCTGCCGATCATCACCAGATCGCAGCCTGTTGCTTGGACCATGGCCTGGACATTTTCGGGGGACTTGACGTCGCCGTTGCCGATGACGGGGATGGTCAGGGCCTCTTTGACCTGCCGAATGACCTCCCAGTCCGCTTCTCCCGAATAGAATTGGTCCCTGGTGCGGCCATGGACAGTGATGGCGGCGGCGCCGGCCTTTTCAGCCAAAAGGGCAATCTCGACTGCGTTGATGCTGTCGCTGTCCCATCCGCTGCGGATCTTGACCGTGACCGGAACCCTGGCCGCCTCCACCACGGCTTGGATGACTTCAAAGGCCAGGGACGGCTTCCGCAGGAGCGCGGCCCCGTCGCCATTGCGGACGATCTTTGGTGTTGGGCACCCCATGTTGATGTCGATCAGATCGGTACCATAGTCGGCGGCGATGATCGCGGCCCCCTTGGCCATGGCCTCCGGGTCGGAGCCGAACAGCTGGCAGGCGATGGGCCGCTCCGCCTCGTCGAAACTGAGGAGGTCCTTCGTACGGGCATTGCCGTGGATGAGTCCTTTGGCGCTGACCATTTCCGTGTAGACCAACCCGGCCCCCCACTCCACGGCCAATTGGCGGAAAGGCGAGTTGGTGATTCCCGCCATTGGGGCCAGCACAACGGGCCCCCGCAGGGGGACGGTTCCGATCGATGGCATCGTATTCCCTCCCAAAGCTTAAAAAGCAGGCTCGCGCCTGCCTTCTAAGTGTCGGCCATCCCATTTATGTTAGGATTCGGTAAGCCCATACTTGCGGCGGAACCTCTCCACACGGCCTCCCGAGTCCACTAGTCGCTGTCTTTCCCCAGTGTAAAAGGGATGGCACTTGGAGCAAATTTCAACCCGCAGCCGCTCTTTGGTGGACAGGGTTTCAAAGGTTTCCCCGCAGGCACAGGTGACCGTAGCCTTGACCATCTCCGGATGGATGCCCTTCTTCACTTAAGTCACCTCTTTCCCAAAACTAATCACTACCGCTCTATTATACCTTAGGGGACAGGCTAGGGCAACGGTTTTGCCCCA
>JAAYLV010000123.1 GCA_012521755.1 Bacillota bacterium
GGCCAACTCTCGGCATGGTTCAAAACCTACGGCGACGATGATTCCGTCAACTTCCAGCTCCTTAAGGCCACCCTTTGTCCTGAGGAGTAAATGGCCCGCGGTCGCCTTCGCGGCGGTGCTCTCCAAGTAAACTTCAACCCCCGCCTCGGCCAAACGGGCAGACAGGACCGCCCGGTTTTGTGAAGGCGCATCGGGGGCTACGCGGGAGCACATTTCTATTAGGAACACTTCTTTGCCCTGCTCCCTGAGGTGCAGGGCCGTTTCACAGCCGACGATGCCTCCCCCAACCACCGCAAGCCGCCTTCCCTCGGGAAGGGTTAGAAGTGCATCGACCGCGGAGATGCAAGGTAGATCCCCTTCGGTGAGAGATGAAGGCAAAATGGGCCGGCTGCCCGTTGCAATCAACACCACATCGGGGCGGAACTGCTCCACTAGTTCCGGGGTAACGGGGGTATCCAGCAGAATCTGACAGCCCGCGGAGGCAACCTCCTGGCGCATGTAGGTTAGGTAATCCCTAAGATCCTCCTTAAAGGACGGGACGCAGGCTGCTTTTAGCAGGCCCCCAAGCTCGGAGGATGCTTCGCACAGATAAACCTGGTATCCCCGCTCTCTGGCGACCAATGCCCCTTGCATCCCGGCTGGCCCGCCGCCGACGACGAGGCAGGTTCTTCTCTGCCGGAGGGGCTGGGGATGCCAGTATCCTTCCCTCCCCGTCTTCCAGTTCACCGCGCAGCGGACAGGAAGTCCCCGCTGGGAGCGGCCTGTACACCCTTCATTGCAGCGGATGCAGGGCCTGACAGCTTGCCCCTGCCGGACTTTGGCGGGCAAATCCGGGTCGGCAAGGAGCGGTCTTCCCATGGCCACCAAATCCGCGGTGCCTTCCCCAATAACCTGGGCCGCGAGCTGCGGATTACCGAGAGACCCGGCGGCAATGAGGGGCAAAGTCGTCTTCTCCCGGATGCGCCTTACGAGGGGCAGCAATGGCCCTCTGGGGAAGTAGGTGGGCTGGATGCTCCACTGTCCGCTCTCGGCGATCCCTGCAGAGACGTGGATGTAGGAGATGTTCCCCTCCTTTTCCAAACGTCCGGCCACCTGGCACGCATCGTCGATGGTAAAACTGCCCGGCGGGAAATCGCTGCCGCTTAACCGCACGCCGACGATTGGTTCCGGGCCGAGTTCATCCCGCACCGCCGCGGCGATTTGGCTGAGGAGCAAGGCTCGATCTTGTCCGTACTGATCCTTTCGCCGGTTTGTATGGGGGCTTAGGAATTGGTTAAGTAAATACCCGTGGGTTGCGTGGATTTCTACCCCGGCAAAGCCTGCCCTGATGGCTCTGACCGCAGCCTGCACAAATAGTTCGATGAGATGCTCGATCTCACCTAACGTTAAGGCTCGCGCTGTTTCCCCATTCGGGCAGGCAGTCTCCGAAGCGGATACCGGCTGACAGCCTGTAACCTGGCTACTGGTCTGCCGTCCGGCGTGGTTTAACTGACAGATGGGAACCGTCCCGTAGGCCGTCAGGACCTCGGCGAGGAGGTTCAATCCTGGGATGAGGGAATCATCATATGTCCCCAGCTGCATCGGATTGGCCCGTCCGGCCAGCTCGACACACGTGTGCTCGGTGATGATCATGCCCACTCCGCCTGCGGCCCGGGCAGAATAGTACTCAATGAGCTCCCTCGTGACCAGACCACCGGGGGCAGCGAGCCTGGTCCCCATGGGCGTCATGACCAAGCGATTGCGCAGACGAACAGGGCCTAGATTCAACGGTTGGTAAAGCACATCGGTTGCTGCCAAGCCGTCCCCTCCTTACGCCCTAGAAATGCAACGGGCCGCACAAAGCGGCCCAACGCTCCTTAACCTAGCTTCTTGATGCCCTGTTCCGGTCCCGGAGGTCCGTAGAAGAACATGAAGGTTAGGACTTCATCGCCCGTGTTCTTGAACTGGTGGCGCAGTCCCGGAGGCATAAAAACAAGGTCCCCGGCCTTAATCTCCTCCTCCACCCCTTCGGTAATGGCAATGCCCCTGCCGCCGGTGATGTACATGACTTCTTCTTCCTTCTCATGGATGTGATAGGGGATTTCCCCACCAACAGGGATTTCACAGGAACCAACCGAGATGTGCTGAGCCCCGTTGGTGTGGTCCACCCATACGCCCACAAGTCGATCCGGATTCTTGGCCTGGACGAACTTAACCTGGTCCTTGCTCATAATCAAGGATTTTGCCATCAGCTGATCACTCCTGGTGTTATTTTGCCGCGCCCCATGGGCGTGGTTGGCTAGAATCACACACTTGACTATCCATATTGATCTACGTCAAAAGACAAAAAATACCTCCCTAAACTTGACAGGAACGAAGAAAGGGCCGTTCTGTACGAACGGCCCCC
>JAAYLV010000124.1 GCA_012521755.1 Bacillota bacterium
GAGAAGCCACCTCCATGGGTTTTTTTGCCATTAACTCTATTTCGAGGATCGGCTTCTCGTTCCTCTTTCTCAGAGGTCTTCCTCAGTCTCCATCCCATCTTTTCCCACAAACATTTTACACAGACGGACCGACTCAAACGATTGTTTCGCCAGCTTGAGAGGAGATCTTTGGTGAAGGAGGTACCATAGAGGTATCAGGGCGCTAGGTATCGGCGGCCTTGACATAAGTCGCCTTGAACGATGTCGCCGGTAAAGAGAGTGTCCTTGGCCGTTCTAAAGCAATTGCAGCCCGTGGCTTTGTATTTTGTAGCGCATCCAATCGTTAGATCATCCCTGCCGGCAGTCCTAGGGTATTGATATCTCTTGCCGAATCCAGTAGACTGACATCGAAGGCGGCGGTAGATCCCATCGTTGAGACCTCGCGCCTGGTGGTGGCGAGGTCTTTCTTTGCGCGGCAGTGTTTTTCCCATCGCTTCACCCTGTGATAAAGGACTGTGGTACATTTAATCTGTACGGATAAATACGCCATGGAGGAGAGGGATCAACTTTTCAGCTTCGATCGCGGCAGGATTGGGTTCTAAGAAGATGGAACTTACACATGGACTTGGAGTGATGCTGTTGCAGAGGGCCCGTAGGGTTTTTGCCCTGATGACATTCATGTTTTGGAGTTCTTTGTACGTGTACCTGCCGGTATTAGGGCCCCAGGCGGAACGACTTGGGGCGCCGTTGTCGTTAGTCGGCCTGATCATTAGTTCCTATGGATTTACGCAGTTGTTCTTGCGTATTCCCCTGGGCATGTGGTCCGACCGAATTGGTCGTCGCAAGCCCTTTATTATGTCCGCCTTCGTCATTGCCGCTATCAGCGGCTTTGGACTCTGGTCGGCGAAAAACGCAAGATACATGTTGCTCTATCGGGGCCTAGGGGGTGCGGCCGCTTCCGCTTGGGTAGTATTCACCGTCCTTTTCTGCAGTTACTTTCCGCCCGATAAAGCCGGCCAGGCCCTTGGGTTGATCACCGCTACTACCTATTCAGCAGAGATGGCATCAACCTTGGCGGGTGGATTCTTGGCGGACAAGTACGGCTGGGGAGCTCCGTTTTTCTGTAGCGGCCTACTGGCCCTTGTGGGGCTGGCCTTATCATCCGTGGTGAAAGAAAAACCCCAACCCCAGTCGAGCATTTCATTGCTCGACATGGCCTCCATGGGAAAGAACAAGCGGCTCCTCAGCGTTTCCCTGATTGGCGTTTTGAGTCAGTGTATTGTCTTCGTGACCCTTTACGGGTTCACGCCAGTCTACGCGGCCAGACTGGGAGCATCGGCAATGCAGCTTGGATTTCTTTCAGCCACGGCCTTTGTGACCATGGCTGCAGCTTCCCTAATCGGAGGGACTTTCTGGGCCCAAAGATTCGGCGAATCGCGCGTTGTCATTGGGGGACTGCTAGTCGTATCCTGTTGCAGCCTCTTGATGCCCTTCATCAACGAACTGCCGTTCCTTTACGCAATCCAGGCCTTAAGCGGCTTTGGCCGAGGGCTCATTCTTCCTTCTCTGATGAGCATGAGCATCCAGGGGGTGCCTGATGCCAGGAAAGGAACAGCCATGGGTTTCTTCCAAGCAACTTATGCTCTGGGGATGTTTGCAGGCCCCGCCTTGTCCGGGATGATCTCCGAAGTGATTGGCTTGCGTGGCATCTTCCTTTGTACTGGAGGGCTGGGCCTAGTCACCGCCCTGGGGGCCCAGCGCCTGCTCCGAAGCCCCATCGAAGCAGGAATCGAGGAGCGGATTTAAGAATATGGGATTTATGGAATCAGAGAGGAGGTGAGCGTTGTTGCGGGCCCTGTTGCTTGTCGGTTTGTTCCTCATGGGTGCGTTTTGTGCTAGTCTGGAAGCCTCACCAGTGGTATTGGTAGAGACTTGGGCCGACCGGTTTCCCGATGTCACCGCGGTGGGCTGGGGGGATTTGACGGGAGACGGACAGGAGGAAATTCTGGTAGCGCAGGGCGAGCGGATACAGGTTCTCAGGCGGAAGGAGCACACTTTGGAGCGCGCCTGGGAGCTGGAGCTGCGGGGCATTTCGGTGACCAGCATGTGTGTCCCCGGTCCCGGGCGGCTAATAGTTGGGACGGGACAGGCGGGAACCGTCCGTTGTTTTCGGCTGGTGGGCTCACAGGCGGTAGAGGTGCAACGAAGCAGCTACCTGTGGTCTCCCGTGAAAACAATAATCCTTGCTGACCTGACGGGGACTGGCCGCGAAGAATTCGTCGCATTGACGGAAAAGGGATCGGTTCACGTGTTTCGACTGGATGAAAGCGGTCTGGAACAATTGTGGGTTAGCACCGGGGATCCTCTGCACTTGCTATTAGTTGCGGATTATGACGGCGATGGTCGGTCGGAGCTAGTTGTGGGCGATGAGAATGCCGTTGAAGTCCTGAGATGGGAAGACGGGGACATGGTGACTGTATGGAAGAATTATCCGTGGGGACAGCTGACAGGTCTGTTCCAAGTGGCCGACCGAGAGCTGTGGCTCCGCACAGGACAGGATGTACTCTATGCTTACCGGTGGAACGGGGAGACTTTTGTTCTAAACTGGAGTCTCTCAGACCCTCTGTTGAACATGGAGGCACCTGTCCTTGGCCAGATAGAGGACCAGCTGGCCTTCATTGGCGGGGCAACTTTGCCCCATCCCGGGGTTGGTGTGTGGAAAGCCTCGAGAAGTGGCTTAGAAGAGATCTGGTTTAGTGGACCCATTGGCGTCGTCAAGGCTATCTTGCACCTTCCCGGCGGAGAGTTCTTGGTGATGGCGGACAGGGACGTTGTCCACCTGTGGCAGCCTGTCCCTGGAGACTTTTATCGGGCCTTTTTTGACGGTCACCAAATTCAGTTGCTTCATCCCCCCATTGAACGCAGGGGCGTCCTGTGGATATCCTTGCGGGACATTAGTGATCTGTTCCGGCTGACCGTGGCTTGGGATCGGGAAACGAAGAGTATTACGATCTTACGAGACAGTCTTTATGTTATTCTCAAACCAGATGAGCAGCGAATCGAAGTAAATGGACAAAGCCGCATCCTATCAGCAAGTCCCTTTATCCAAGAGGGTGTGACCTACGTTCCCATCGATTTCGTTCGTTTGGCCCTTGGTGGTTTTGTGGATTGGAATGACCGCACACGAACCCTTTGGGTTCAGCCTTAGTAGGTGGGGAGATGTATGATCGAAATCCATGAGAAGATGCGCTCATGTCGTTTGTGTGGGTTGCATCGTCTGCGAAACAACGTGGTGATCGGCAGCGGTTGGCCAGACAGCCCCATCGTTTTCCTAGGTGAAGCCCCAGGTCGGGACGAAGACCTCCAGGGGGAAGCTTTTGTGGGAGCAGCTGGTCGGGTTTTGAACCGGGTTCTGGAACTTCTCGGACTCGATCGCAGCCAGGTTTGGATAACGAATGTTGTCCACTGTCGTCCCACCGACGATGGGCGGAGCAACCGGGCGCCCACCGATGAGGAGATGGCTGCCTGTCGAGCATGGTTTGAAGGAGATCTTAAGCGTGTGCCCAGACGCCTGATCGTCACCTTGGGGAACATACCCTTAAAGGCCTTGACCAATGAAGGGGGGATAACTAAACGGCATGGTCGGTTGATCACGGGTTACGAAGTACCTATCTTCCCCATGTTTCATCCTGCCTATGTTCTCTATCGCAGGGACCGGGCCGACATTTACCGTCAAGACGTTGATAGACTACAGAAAATCATCAATGGATTGGAGCTCTTGCCCGCCCAAGAGTTCGATGATGATGTTGACCGGCGGGTTGAGCAGCTACAGTTGTTCTGACAAGGCCTCAGGAGTACAAAGGCAAGTCAAAGGGCATAATTCGCGCAGAATTGTTGAGCGAGGGGGATCCTGAAGCAGATCTCCAGGGGAGGATATAGGCGAGTATCGGCGAAGTTGTAGCTGAATACTCTTGCATGGCGCGGACACTGGGCACAGAGCCATTGAAGGCGAACAAGCGATCTATTGGTAAGTGAGGGAGAGATGCTGTTTGAAAAGTTATTCTTCTGAAAAGCTGCGCAACCTAGCACTCGTATCCCACGGCGGTGCTGGTAAGACGTCCATTGCCGAGAGCATGTTATTCTTGGCCGGAGCCAGTAAGCGGTTGGGTCGGGTTGATGATGGCACATCAATTCTAGACTATGACCCGGAGGAAGTCCGGCGCAAGATATCCATCAGTGCGTCGTTGGGTCCCTGTGAATGGAAGGGACACAAGCTGAACGTAATCGACACTCCCGGGTATTTTGACTTCGCCGGCGAGGTGAAAGGTGCTCTGCGTGTCGTCGAAGGGGCACTCGTTGTCGTTTGTGCCGCTTCGGGAGTGGAAGTTGGCACCGATAAGGTATGGGGCTACGCGGATGAACGGAATTTGCCCCGGATGGTTTTCGTTAACAAGATGGATCGGGAGAACGCCGACTTTGGCAAAGTCCTTGACGAGCTCACTGAAAGGCTGAGCAACAAGGCTATCCCCATTCAAATCCCCATTGGCGCCGCTGACAACTTCAAAGGGATCATCGATCTCGTCAAAATGAAGGCATACGTTGCCGATGACAAAGGGAAATTCGTCGAGAGTGAGATCCCAGAGGATTTGCTGTCTGAAGCCGAGTCCTATCGGGAGGCCCTCATAGATGCTGTGGCCGTTGGCGATGACGAACTGATGATGAAATACCTGGAGGGTGAAGCCTTAACCCAGGAAGAGATCGAGCATTGCTTGGGTATGGCGGCTAAGAAGGGGGACGTCATTCCCGTCTTGTGTGGTTCGGCAAGCAAGCTGGCCGGCATTGACCTCCTGATGGACTACTGCATCGAGTGCTTGCCCTCGCCTGTTGATGCCGGTGCCATCCATGGGCGGAATCCCAAGACTGACGAGGATGTAGTCAGGCAGCCTTCCGCTGATGAGCCTCTGAGCGCTTTGGTTTTCAAGACGATGGCTGACCCTTACGTGGGGAAGATGACGATTTTCCGGGTTTATTCCGGAGTGCTAAAGTCGGATAGCCAGGTATACAACGTAAACAAGGACAAGGACGAGCGGATCGGTCAAGTTTTCCTGTTGATCGGCAAAGAACAAGAACCGGTGGAACAAGTCGTGGCCGGGGACATTGCGGCAGTTGCCAAGGTTCAGGTGACGGCTACTAACGATACCCTATGTGCCAAGGAACAACCAATAGTCCTCGAGCCCATTCAATTCCCTGCGCCGAAGATGGCCATGGCAGTACAGCCAAAGAGTAAAGGCGACGAGGAAAAGGTAGGGGCCGGCTTGGCCCGCTTGGCTGAGGAAGACCCGACCTTTGTGACAGAGAGAAATGCGGAGACAAAACAGACTCTAATCCACGGCATAGGGGAGCTCCATCTAGAGATCCTCACCAGTCGTCTGCAGAAGAAGTTCGGTGTTGAGGTGGATTTGATTCCACCCAAGATCCCTTATCGGGAGACTATGCGGGGCAAGACAAAAGTCGAGGGCAAGCACAAGAAGCAGACGGGCGGTCGGGGTCAGTACGGCCACGTGTGGCTGGAGATGGAGCCAGCTGCCCCTGGTGAAGGATTGGTCTTCGAAGACAAGATCTTCGGCGGCGTGGTGCCCAAACAGTACATCCCTGCTGTGGAAAAGGGTATTAGGGAGGCCATGGAAGAAGGCGTTCTCGCTGGCTACCCTGTGGTTGATGTCAAGGTAGCCTTAGTGGATGGCTCCTACCATAGCGTCGACTCCTCCGAAATGGCCTTTAAGATTGCTGCCTCCATGGCCTTCAAGAAGGGCTTCCTAGAAGCTCGTCCGGTGCTGCTCGAGCCCATCATGCGCGTTGAGGTTGAAGTACCCCAAGAGTACATGGGTGATGTGATGGGCGATCTGAACAAGAAACGGGGCAGGATCTTGGGGATGGAGCCGAAGCAAAACAAGCAGATCATCAGGGCATTGGTACCCCAGGCGGAAATGACCCGCTTTGCCATCGATTTGCGGTCCATCACCCAGGGACGGGGAGACTACACCATGGAGTTTGACAGTTACGAGGAAGTCCCGGCCAACATGGCTGAAGAAGTCATTGCGGCTGCCAAACAAGAAGAGGAATAAACGATTGTGGCCCCCAGTCGGGGGCCTTCTTGATCCCGGAGGCATAAATCCTACCAACAAGCATATCTTCTACTACGCAGACTACAAAAAGGGGAGTAGGAGTCATGCCTGCCGGTCCGATCAAGAAGAACGGAGGGGGACAGCCGGGAATAATTCAACCTTTAGCTTTGTTAGGCGGCCTTGGAATAACCCTGGGCGTCTTAGGGTGCGGTGCTGTCTTGGTAGGGGCAGTCGTCTTCATCACCGATATCCAGGTTAACCTCGTCCCGCTGATGCGGATCTTCTCCTGCCTGAGCCTGTTTGTCGGCGGGATTTACGGCGGTTTGAAGGCCGAGCGGGCCGGTTGGCTGCACGGAGCTTTGGTCGGACTGATCTATTTTATCGTCTTCTCGCGATTTGCTGGCGATGATCAAATCGTGAAGGGGGTTTCGTTCGTAGGACGGGGAGCGCTTTGTGTTGTGGCATCTACCATCGGCGGAATCATTGGCGTCAACCTGCAGGAAAGGTAAAACGGCCGGACCTTCCGGCCAAGTCATCCCGCTTGGTGTTCATCTTGTATTTCTTCCTCTTCGAACTCTATGCGGAGGACATTGCCCCACTTATCGAGGGTGGTTTTCATATGGCGTTTGATGTCCCCTACCGACATCATCTGTTTGACACTCGAGCTGTTCATAAAGACTTCAAACCAACCGCAAGCATCTTCATATTCCTGTTTGATGTTAGACAGTTTAGTCTCGTACTCTCCTAACTTAGCCCGCAATGCTTCAATCTCTTTCCGCTGACAGAGGACGAGCCTTTCTAGCTCCTGGAACTGCTGCAGTTTCTGAGATGTGGCGATGAGCTCTCCGACAAAGGAAGCAAAATCAAACTTAGGTCTCTCTTCAAGCTTTCTCTCTAGGTCCGCGATCTTCTCGTTGAGTTCCGCAATGTAGTCGGGGAGCCCTTCGAAGGCCTCTAACACTTCCCAGTCGTATTCCAACCCCACCAGCTCATCGGCGGTGATTTTGGTCCGCTGGTGTTTGCTCATATCGGGCGTGACTTTTCTGATTGCCGTAGGCTTGGACTCAGGACTAATTGTCTGGCTTGTAATGTTTCTTGCCCTTTGTAGATTGTAATACTTCTGAGCAATTGCCTGCGCCCTGCGACCGCCTACCTCGGGCTTGTTCTCCAGCCTTTCAAACACTCTCTTTGCCGGTATTCCTTCCCGTTCACCCTCGGCTACTTGTGAGAGCAGATACTCAACTTGTTCAGCTGTCCATCGTTCCATAGATATCGCCTCCTTTGCTGATTATTAGTATGACATGAATTCTCTCTTGCCATTCCATGTATATGTTTAATTGTTCTTTCTTGGACTCGGCGTGTGACGGCCCCCTGATGGATAAGTTAACCAACATGCGGACATACTGACGGGGGAAGGGGGTCAGGCGTACGCGTTTGATACTTGATGACGTGGGCCATGGCTACGACAGGGGTTTCCTGTTTCGCAGCCTCAAAGCGGATCTGCAGCCTGGGTCGATTGCCGTAATCACTGGGTCAAACGGAACGGGGAAAACCACTCTGCTTCGCATTCTCGCTGGTCTGCTGACGCCCCGGGAGGGCAGGGTAACCTATTGCAACGGCAAGGGATCTTTGCCTATCTCATCGGTGCGACCTCGACTGGGATTCGTTACCCCGGCTATCTCTCTATACCCGGATCTGACAGCCCGGGAAAATGTATTGCTGGCCTGTGCTCTGCGGGGGTTGAGAGGGACCCTTGATGTTGGTTCCTGGCTGGACAGGCTGGGCCTTAGCGGACGGGAGAATGACTTGGTTGGTTCCTTTTCCCTCGGCATGCGGCAACGATTGAAATACGCTTGTTTATTCGCCTATAGTCCTGAAGTGCTCCTCCTCGATGAGCCTTGTTCCCATCTTGACGAGGAGGGGAGGAGGATCGTCGCCGACCTAGTCTTGCAGTACCGAGGGGAAGGTGTGGTCGTCATTGCGACAAATGATCCCCGGGAGGTCCAATGGGGTGAATTACTCATCAATTTGGACAGCTGCGGTCATCCTACAAAAGGACGTTAAAACGGAGCTGCGCAGTCGCCACGGAGTGAGCATTCTCATTCTGTTTGGAGTGACTGCGACGATGGTGATTAGTTTCGCCCTGGGGATCCCGGACATAGACGAGGCCGTCGCCGCCGCGCTCCTTTGGATCATCCTTTTTTTTCTCAGTGTGGCCGGCCTAGGGTATAGTTTCCTCCGGGAGGAGGAACAAATGACTATGGATGGCTTATTGATGGCTGCGTCGGTAGAAGGGGTTTACCTGGGGAAAGTTCTCTTCAACCTAATGCTGCTCCTGGTTGCCCAAGGGGCTGTGTTACCCCTTTTCATCCTTGTCTTCAACTTGCAGATAGGTCCTTGGGCTCGGTTCCTGGCGGCTATGTTCTTTGGCAGCTGCGGCCTATCTGTGGCTTGCACTCTAGTGGCCGCTCTCGTCAGTCGAACAGGGGCGAAAGGTCCGATGCTAGCCGTGCTGGCCTTTCCCATACTATTCCCTTTGCTGATCGCAGCCAGCGCGGACACGGCGGCCGCTCTCCTCGGCGCTGCGGGGGAAGGCCTGCAGGTGTTGGTGTTATATCCCGGGGTGGTAGGGGCCTTCGCCTTAATGTTGGTGAAGTTCATCTGGGAGGAGTGAATGTATGGGTACCATACTAAAGACCGGCCTTGGTCTTTGGATGTCATTAGTCCTTGTCGGAGCCTTCTGCTACGCGCCGACAGCTGTCGGTCTGAGGGAGCTTTCGCGGATTATCTACTTCCACGTGCCCGCGGCGTGGGTTGCCGTCTTGGCCTACGGCGTGGCCATGGTGGAGGGAGTCTATTACCTTCGCCGCCGGGATTTGCGGTTTGATGCGAAATCCTCCGCAGCGGTTGAGCTCGGGACCTTGTTTGCCCTCTTGGCCACGATCACCGGGGCCCTCTTTGCCCGAGAAACGTGGGGCGTTTACTGGAACTGGGACCCTCGGCAAACGACCATTGTCGCCTTGTTTTTCATTTATCTTGCTTATTTTTCCCTCCGGGGAACCCTGGCGGACGCCCACCGCCGGGCTCGTTTGAGCGCCGTTTACGTCGTGTTTGCCTTCAGTGTGGTGCCCTTTCTGGTGTTTATCTTGCCCCGGGCCTATGTGACCCTTCACCCGTCACCCCTGCTTAATACTGGGGGGAGGGTAGACATGAATCCCCAGATGCTCCTAGTATTCTTGGCAGCGCTGGCCGGCTTCACCGGTATTTTTGCTTGGATGCACAACTTGCGCTGGAGGGCTGAAGTACTTTTGGGAGGCGATGGCGATGGGGACTAACACTGTCTTGACAGTCAGTCTGCTAACGTGGTTTGGCTTGTTCGCTTATCTGTGGCACATCGATCGGAAGCTGAAGGGGCCGAAGGGGCAATGAGGGGCAGGGGGGCTTTGTTCCTTGGACTCTTCATGGCCGGCTGCCTTGCCCTGGCAAGCAGCAGCTTCCTTTCCAGTTTGACTCCTTACGTGGACTTTGCCCGGGCCAAAGAGTCTGACCGGACGGTGCAGGTGCTGGGGATTTTGCTTCCCCAGACAATGGAAGATGAGGCTGGACTTCGGTTCCTCCTAATGGACGAGCATGGCGAGGTAATGCCTATCGTCTATAACGGGGCTCGTCCCTATGGCTTTGAGCAGGCGGAACGGGTTGGGGCGGTGGGGATTTACAAAGATGGAGTGTTTCAAGCGAAGAGACTACTAGTCAAGTGTCCGTCGAAGTATCGGGGGGAATAGTCTTGGTGCTATTAGCTTTCTTATCATCAGTACTTGCTGGTCTAGGGTGGGGGCTAGCCGGCTGGGGCCGTCGGCCGACAAGGGATTTCCCTCGCTGGGCCTATCGCTGCCATGTCTTTTTCATGAGCCTGGCTTCCCTTAGGCTGCTGCTGCTGCTTATCAACCATCGGTTCGAGTATGCTTATGTATACTCCCACACCAGCAGGGACCTGCCTCCCTTGTACCTCCTGTCGTCCTTCTGGGCGGGGCATGAAGGGAGCATCCTCCTGTGGGGGCTGATTGGCGCCTGGATCGGGTTGATCTTCTTGCGCTCTGCCCGCCCGCTGGACATGTTTTTCTATAACCTCACCCAATTGGGGCTTACTAGTCTGCTGCTCCTCAACAATCCTTTCGCTTTGCTTGGTGCGACGCCCTCCGAAGGGCTAGGGCTCAACCCATTGTTGCAAGATCCCTGGATGGCCATTCATCCACCCGTCATCTTCTTTGGCTATGTTGGGCTGGCGATACCCTTCGCCTCATCCTTGGCTGCCCTCATTGAACGAAGGGAGAAGGAGTGGGCCCAAAGAAGTCTCCCTTGGACCTTGTTTGGCTGGTTGTGTTTGGGTAGCGGCATGATCATCGGCGCCCTGTGGGCATACGAAGTATTGGGGTGGGGTGGGTATTGGTCCTGGGATCCGGTGGAAAACGCAGCCTTGGTACCATGGCTAATGACCACAGCCCTCCTTCATGGCCAGTCCGCGGGCGTCACCAGAACTAGTCTTACTTTGGCCATTTCCACCTATCTGATGGTTGTCCTAGGCACATTTGTCACCCGCAGTGGGTTGTTTGCCGATTTTTCCGTCCATTCTTTTGCCGATCTGGGGCTGGGTGGGCTATTGTTGGCAAAAGTCATTGTGCTCGGGATCCTCGCGGCAGCTATCCTGGGTTCTCGCTGGAAAGCCCTCGGGGGTCAGAAGGCGAGTCTTCTCCCAGCTACGACCATAGCCGTTCTGCTTGGTGCCGCCTTCATCGTAGCTTTGGGGACGGCGACTCCTCTAATTACTGCAGCCCTTGGCAGGCCTGCTGCGGTGGAGGCTTCTTTTTACAATAAGGGAATATTCCCTTTGGCTCTCCTTGCGGGACTGTTGATGGCGTTGTTCCCTTGGCTTGAGCGTCGAAAGTCCCTAATCATCCCAGGGACGCTCATCCTCGCCGGGACCGCGCCAATTGCCGTCCTGACAAGGCAGC
>JAAYLV010000125.1 GCA_012521755.1 Bacillota bacterium
ACGACTAGTTGTCGGCTGGGGACAGGCCAACTGCTATGTGGTTTATCGCAAGGGCCATGATGAGGCATTGATTATCGATCCAGGGGGCGATGGACCTGACATTTCCGCCTGCTTTGAGGAGCTTGGCTTGCGCGGGGCGGCGATTCTGTGCACCCATGGTCACGCGGACCATATCGGCGCCCTGGGGGAGTTGCACAATCAGGGTCAAGTGCCGATTTACGTCCACGCGAACGATGCCGATTATCTGACAACGCCTGCTAAGAATCTCTCCCAGATGTTTTCTGTCGACGATCCGATTACCGGACCTAGGGCGGACCATTTGCTGACTGCTGGAGAGGAAATAGTGGTGGCAGGACTCTCCGTAAAGGTGATCCACACACCGGGCCATACCCCGGGAAGCAGCTGTTTTCTGATCGGGGAGAGCCTCTTTACGGGGGATACCTTGTTCGCCGGGGCGGTCGGGCGGACGGATCTGCCAGGCGGCGTTCCCATCGATTTGACCAATTCTCTCCAGAAGCTCATGGGTCTGCCGGACCACATCGATGTTTACCCTGGGCATGGGCCGGCTACGACCATTGGTCGTGAAAAAAAGAACAACCCCTACTGCCGGCGGTGAAGGTGCCTTGTTGACAGGCTGGCAGTCGATACAGTACAATGGCTGTGTGATTCAGCAAGAAAGGGCCTTATTTTCTTCATTATTCAGAGCTAGGAGGCAAAAAGCCCATGCTTTTCCAGAAGCTGCGTAAGAATACCCGTGGCATCCTCATTGTCATAGCTATTGCCTTCGGTGCATCCCTTTTCTACACGGGTGCGATGGCGATCATGGATCGTCAGCGGGGCAAACAAGAGATAGCCGCCAACAGCATCGCCCTAGTAAATGGTGAGCCCATCTCTTGGGCTGCCTTCCAGGAAAACGTCTATGCTAACTTGCGCTACCAGGAAATGATGGGGGCTAGGGTAAATCCCTTGCTGGTGGAAGCAGTCAAGTACAGTACCATCGAATCCTTGATCAACCAGACCTTGCTTATGCAAGAGGCGAAGAAGCAAAAAATCAAGGTTTCCCGGAAGGAAATTGATGCTAAGCTAAACGCCATCAAAGAGAATTTCTCATCGCCCAAGGAGTTTCAGGAGCAGCTGCGCAGCAGCGGCCTCACGGAAGCACAGCTGCGAGGTTATCTCAAGGAACAGATCCAGGTAGAGAAGCTTGTAGATGACCTGCGCAATGAAGTGAGAATCACCGAAGAAGAGATCGTCAGGGCCTACGAAGAAGTGCGGCCGGCTCACATCTTGGTGATCCCGGACGATGACAGCCCTGAAGCTAAGGAGAAAGCCCGGCAACAGGTCCAGGATCTAGCCGAGCAGCTCCGTCAAGGGGCGGATTTTGCGGAACTAGCCAGGGCTCATTCAGAGGACCTGGGAACGAAAGAGGATGGCGGCGACTTAGGTTTCGTCGGCCGGGGACGGCTGGTGAAGGAGTTCGAAGAGGCCGCCTTTGCCCTGGAAGTCGGGGAGATCAGTGATGTTGTCGAAACAGACTATGGCTTCCACTTGATTAAGCTGCTCGATAGAAAGCGCGCCGAGGGCGATGAGTTCCTGGAAGCTCGGGATGCCTTGGCGGCCGAATTGAAGGAGCAGAAGGTTAACAACAAGATCGCCGAGTTCGTGGCTGAGCTTCGGGATGACTCACAGGTGGTCATCCGCGATGAGCAAATCATCGCCCATGGCTTGATGCGGGAAGGCAATGTGGACGCCGCCGTTGAACACTACAAGGCGGCCCTGGAGGGAAGGCCCGATGATGCTTACCTGCGGGCATCCCTGGCACAGGCTTACCTGGAGCAGGACAAGACGGAGGAAGCAGTTCAAGAACTGGAGCAGGCTGTTGCCCAGGCAGGGTCCGATCCTCAGCTCCATCTGATGCTGGGACTAGCTTATCTGCAGGCCGATGAGGAAGATAAGGGGGTAGAGTCGCTCCTTGCAGCCTCCGAGAGGTCTTCGTCGGATTTCTTGATGCAGATCCAAATAAGCAGCATCCTCCAGCGAATGGGCAGGGAAGAAGCATCCATTGTGGATGAGCGGATCGCGGAAATCCAACGCCGCTACGAGGAGCAATTGAAGGCTTTGCAGGAGGCGGAAGAGAGCCAAGCTGAGGAGGCTGAAGAGTCAACGACGCCGTAGCCTGGTGGGATGATCTTGGGATATGGAGGGTGGTGGCGGACGCCACCACTCTTTCAATAGTGGCGGAAAGGAGTCGCACAGCATGTCCGGAATCAGCGCTCCCCGGGGAACGAAAGATATACTCCCCGGTGAAGTGGAAAAATGGCAGTACATGGAGGACATCGTCAGGCGCGTCTGCGCGGGATACGGGTATAGGGAGATCCGTACCCCCCTGTTTGAACATACCGAGCTGTTCCAGCGGGGCATCGGCGAAGCCACGGACATAGTCGAGAAGGAGATGTATACCTTCACCGATCGAGGCGGCCGCAGCATTACTTTGCGGCCTGAGGGGACAGCTCCCGTCGTCCGGGCTTATTTGGAACATAAGCTCTATGGGTCGGCCCAGCCAGTCCGTCTGTTTTACCTGGGACCTATGTTTCGCTATGAGCGCCCCCAGGCGGGACGCTACCGCCAGTTCCACCAGTTTGGGGTGGAAGCCCTCGGCAGTCAAGACCCGTTGATGGACACAGAGACCATTCTGGTGGCTTTAACGATTTTCGAGGAGCTGGGGCTAGAGAATCTGCATATTGAGCTCAACAGCATGGGCTGTCCCCAGTGCCGGCCAAGGTACAGGGAGGGATTGAAGGATTATCTGAAGGGACGTCTCGATGGGCTTTGTTCTGTATGTCAAACGCGCTATGAGTTGAACCCTGTGCGGATCTTAGACTGCAAAGAAGATGCATGTCGGAAAGAGCTAGAGGGAGTACCGGAAATTGGCGATTATCTGTGCCCTGAGTGCCGGGGACATTTCGAGCTTGTGCAAAGGTACTTAACGTCTTTGGGCCGTTCCTTTTCCCTCAATCCCCGGTTGGTGCGGGGCCTTGATTATTATACCAAGACGGTGTTTGAAGTGATCGCCCCGGGGATGGGGGCCCAAAACGCGGTGGCCGGTGGTGGGCGCTACGATGGTTTGGCTGAAGAATGCGGCGGCAGGGAAACGCCGGCAGTAGGGTTTGCCGCGGGCATGGAGCGGCTCTTGCTGGCCCTCGAATCCCAGGGGAAAGAGCTGCCCCTGCCCCGGGAGCTGGACGCGTTTGTCGCCGTTGTTGGTGATAGCGCCCGGACGATGGGCCTGAAAGTTGCCGTTGCGCTGCGTCAGAGGGGATTTAAGGCTGCCATGGAAACTGAAGGGCGGAGTCTGCGCGCCCAATTGAAAGCCGCGGATCGCCTGCTTGTAAAGCATGTGGTCATCATCGGAGAAGAGGAATTGGGCCGAAGCGCCGCCATTATTCGCAACATGGAGGACGGGGGCCAGCAGGAAGTGCCCCTGGAGCAATTACTGGAAGCGCCGGAGAGGTTGTTACTGCAGAAAATCTCGGATTAGTGGAGGTTTTAGGGGATGGCAGCAGCGGAAAAGTGGACAAGGACAGATGGTTGTGGAGCACTGCGGCCCGCGAATTGCGGCCGGACAGTCACCCTGATGGGTTGGGTGCAGCGGCGCCGCGACCACGGCGGTTTGATTTTCATTGATATGCGGGATCGTTCCGGCGTGGTGCAAGTTGTCTTCAATCCCGACGCGGGTGATGCCTTTGCCGTTGCGGAAAGCCTCCGGAACGAGTATGTCATCGCCGTTAAAGGGACCGTCACGCGCCGGCTGGAGGGGATGGAAAACCCCGATTTGGCCACGGGCGAAATCGAAGTCGTCGCCGAGGAGCTGAGAGTGCTCAATCCCTCGCGGACACCGCCTTTCCCCATTTACACGGGAGGGCCCTTGAAGGAAGTGGATGAGACCCTGCGGCTGCGCTATCGCTATTTGGATATGCGCCGGCCAGAAATGCAAAGGAACATCATCCTGCGGCATCGGGCGGCAAAGGCTACCCGGGATTTCTTCGACAGGGAAGGGTTCATTGAAGTTGAAACCCCCATGCTCACCCGCAGCACTCCGGAAGGAGCCCGGGATTTCCTGGTTCCCAGCCGCGTTCATCCGGGTGAGTTTTTCGCCCTCCCCCAGTCGCCGCAGCTGTTCAAGCAGCTGCTGATGGTTGGCGGTTTGGAACGTTATTTCCAGCTCGCTCGGTGTTTCCGGGATGAGGACCTGCGGGCGGACAGGCAGCCGGAATTCACCCAGATTGACGTAGAGATGTCTTTCATCGATCGGGAAGACATCATTGATACGACGGAACGGTTGATGCAGGCCGTATTTGCCGACACCATTGGTGTGGAGGTCACGCCTCCTTTCCCTCGACTGAGTTATCGGGAAGCCATGGCCAGGTTTGGCTCGGATAAGCCCGATATTCGGTTCGGCCTGGAGCTTGTCGACGTCACTGAAGTCTTCCGGGACTGCCAGTTCAAGATCTTTGCCCGGACTGTGGCATCGGGAGGGACCATCCAAGGTCTAAATGCCCCCAAGGGTGCGTCCTTTACGCGGCGCGAGCTCGATGAGCTGGTTGAGGTGGCCGGCACCTACGGTGCCAAGGGCTTGGTGTGGATCGTCTTTGAGGACGGAGGCATCAGGTCGCCCATTGCCAAGTTCCTGAGCGAGACGGAAATCGATGCCCTAAAGACGCGGCTTCAGGTCAAGATGGGCGATCTGGTTCTACTGGTGGCCGATGAACGGCAGGCGGCCTTGGAGATCCTCGGTCAGGTGCGCCTGTTCTTGGGTCGCAAGCTAGATCTCATCCCCAAAGACAAGTTTAGTTTCCTGTGGGTGGTAGACTTTCCCTTGTTTGAATGGGATGAGGAGGAAAAGCGGTTCGTCTCTGTCCACCATCCCTTCACATCGCCCCTGGATGAAGACCTGGCGCTGTTGGACACGGAACCGGCCCTGGCCCGCTCTAAGTCCTACGACTTGGTGCTCAACGGCTATGAATTAGGCGGAGGCAGCATTCGCATCCATCGCCGGGAGATCCAGGAGAGGATATTTAAGGCCTTAGGTCTGACGGAGGCGGAAGCTCAAGACAAGTTTGGGTTCCTGTTGGAAGCCTTCGAGTATGGAGCGCCTCCCCACGGCGGGATCGCCCTGGGGTTTGACCGCATGGTAATGCTCCTGGCGGGGCAGGGGTCCATTCGGGAGTGCATCGCTTTCCCGAAAACCCAGCGGGCGACTTGTCCTCTAACCGGAGCACCGGGCAGCGTGTCTCCCCGCCAACTGGAGGAGTTATCCATTCGGGTCGCGGCCTTGCCGTCGGGCCCGGAGAAACCGGATGCTGAAGGCTAAAAACTCCATTGATGGGGAAATCTCCGTGACTTGCAATGGAGGATCCCATGTGGTATGATCGACATGCAAAATGGTAACACATATTCAAGGCCCTACCGTGTGCGTGGTCAAACTGGCGGTGTTATGAGCCAACACCGAAAAACGGGGAGCCCAGGCTCTGAAGGTGGCGCCAATGCCCTGGCGACGGGGACTGGCAAAGCCTTCAGGCGGGCACCCACCTGCTAGAGCAGGTTCAATAACAGCCAGTCTTAACGGCACGGTGGGGACTGTTTTTTCTCCGGGAGGACCATGTCTACATATCCTTTCCATCGTACAGAACTCCTCATCGGTCCTGAAGGACTAGCAATCCTTGGCCGGTCTAGGGTGCTTGTTTGCGGACTGGGCGGGGTTGGCTCCTACGCGGCGGAGGCCTTAGCCCGGGCGGGTATAGGCAGTCTAGTGCTGGTCGATCACGATGTCATTTGCCCAACGAACATCAACAGGCAAATCCACGCCTTGACGACAACTGTGGGACAACCTAAGGTGCAAGTAATGGCCGAGAGGTTAAGGAAGATCAATCCTCGTCTGGAGCTCATCCTGTGGCAAGAGTTTTTCACCGCCGAAGGGGCTGAGGTCATCTTCGCCTCGCCGGTCGATTACGTGGTGGATGCCATCGATACGGTGCCGGCGAAGGTCGACTTGATCTTGACCGCCCGGGAGAGGGGGCTGCCCATAGTCTCCTCCATGGGGATGGGCAACAAGCTTGACCCAACTTGCCTGCAAGTGACGGACATCGCCAAGACCCACACCTGTCCCTTGGCCAAGGCAGTGCGCCGTCGCCTAAGACAAGCTGGGGTCAACAAAGGGGTCAAAGTAGTCTTTTCGACGGAGCCGCCCCTTCGGGTCCCAGGGGGAGCCCCGGGGAGCATTTCTTATGTCCCACCGGTCGCCGGGTTCTTCTTGGCTGCTTGTGTGATCAGGGACCTCTTAGGGATTGGCCAGTAGGAGAGGGGTGGTTAAGGTGGATTTATTTGAGCATGCTTACCGGCGGGATGCCGCAAGGAATGCGCCCCTTGCCGTTAGGATGAGGCCGCGCACCTTAGAGGAGCTTTATGGACAAGAGGAGGTCATCGGCCCAGGCTCCCTCCTTCGCCGGGCCATCGAACAGGATCTGCTCCAGTCCTTGATTCTCTATGGGCCGCCGGGGACGGGGAAGACGGCCCTGGCATGGATCATCGCCGGCATGACCAAGGCTCACTTCCATCCCTTGAATGCCGTCATGGCCACGGTCAAGGATATCCGGACGGTGGTTGAGGAAGCCAAGGAGAGGGCCCATCTTTACCGGCAGCGCACTGTTTTGTTCCTCGATGAAATCCACCGGTTTAATCGGGCCCAGCAGGATGCCCTCCTGCCCTTTGTCGAAGACGGCACCTTGATCCTCATCGGCGCAACGACGGAAAACCCCTTCTTCAGCGTCAACGGACCATTGCTTTCCCGCTCCCGGGTTGTCGCCTTAGCGAAGCTGAAGCCCGCCCATTTAGAGCAAATCATCGCTAACGCGCTGCAGGATGAGGAGCGGGGTTTGGGGGCCTATGCCGTTAAGATGACGGAGGCCGCCAAGGAATGGTTGGCCAGGGCGGCCAATGGTGATGCCCGGGTTGCGCTAAATGCCCTGGAATTTGCGGCCACGGTCTGTCAGCCGGGACCTGATGGGTTGCGCATCGTCGACTTAGATTTGGTCAAAGAAGCCCTCCAGACTAGGCCCATTGATTATGGTCCCGGGGGTGATGCCCATTTTGATCATGCCTCGGCCTTGATTAAGAGCATCCGCGGCAGCGATCCCCAAGCCGCCGTCTACTGGCTGGCGAGGATGCTTAAAGGCGGCGAGGATATCAATTTCATTACTAGGCGGCTCCTCATCCTCGCGGCCGAGGATATCGGCCTTGCCGATCCCCAAGGGCTGGTGGTGGCCAATGCCGCCGCCCAGGCGGCCGAACGGGTGGGTCTGCCTGAAGCGCGGATCATCCTCAGCCAAGCGGTCATCTATTTAGCTTGCGCTCCCAAGAGCAACCGGGCCTACGTCGCCATCGACAAAGCCCTCCAGGCCGTTGAGGCTCTGCCCGCAGCGGAGGTTCCCATCCATCTGCGCGATGCCCACTATCCAGGGGCCCGGTCTCTAGGCCATGGATTGGATTATAAATATCCCCACGATCATCCCGGCGCACGGGTTGACCAAGATTATCTGCCCGCATCATTGCAAGGAATGGTTTTCTACGAGCCCAGCGATGAAGGTTTTGAGGCCCGCATCAAGGAGTCTTTTGTCGAAGAAGACTCTTGAATTTTATCTGCCAAATTATGTTGACAGCCATCAAAGTAGGTGCTATGATTAGTACGGAATCCCTATGGGTTTACTCGGGATTGGTCGATATGGAGGCAGAGGAATGCGGATCTCAACTAGGGGGAAATACGGGGTGCGGGCCATGTTGGAACTGGCCATGGGCTACGGTCAGGGACCCATTCCCTTGAAAGTGATCGCTGAGCGCCAACAGATTTCCGAGCACTATCTCGAGCAATTGATGGGCACCCTACGTAGAGCAGGCTTAGTTAATAGTGTGCGGGGCGCCCAGGGAGGGTACGAGCTGGCCTTCCCGCCGGGTGAGATCAAGATTGGGCAGATTATCCGGGTTCTGGAAGGGCCCATCGCTCCGGTGGAGTGTGTGGAGGATGGGGTCGACCCGGCATGTGAACGCTTTGAGGCGTGTGCTACGAGACTGCTTTGGGAGCGTTTACGGGATAGCATGACGGAAGTGCTCGACTCGACGACCCTCGCTGACTTGTGCGAGGATGCCGCTAGTCTCTAACCATTCATCGTGGGGAGGTTTGAGCCTATTGAATCGGATATATTTGGACCACGCAGCGACGACAGCGGTCCGTCCAGAAGTCCTGGAGGCGATGCTGCCCTACTTTACAGAGAAGTACGGCAATCCGTCCTCCGTCTACAGCCTGGGCAGGGAAGCAAGGCGCGCCCTCGATGAGGCTAGGGCGACGGTGGCCGATCTGCTCGGCGCTGACGAGAGGGAGATTGTCTTTACCGGCGGAGGCTCTGAGGCGGACAACTTAGCCATTAAAGGGGTCGCCTTTGCCAACAGGCACAAGGGAAACCACATCATCACATCGGCCGTTGAGCACCATGCCGTGTTGGATACGATGCATTTCTTAGAGAGAAATGGTTTTCGCATCACCGTCCTTCCCGTCGACAGCTACGGCATGGTCGATCCAAACCAGGTGGCCGAGGCCTTAACGGACGATACCATCCTCGTATCCATCATGCACGCGAACAACGAGGTGGGCACTATCCAGCCCATCGAAGAGATCGGCCGCATCCTGGCCGAAAAGAAAGTGTATTTTCACACCGATGCGGTGCAGACCGCGGGCATCTTGCCCATCAACGTCGCTGAGCTCCACTGCGATCTGCTGTCGCTATCGGCCCACAAATTCTACGGGCCGAAGGGAGTTGGGGCGCTTTACGTAAAGCGAGGGACTAAGATTGAGCCCCACATCCACGGAGGCGCCCAAGAGCGAAAACGCCGGGCGGGGACGGAGAATGTGGCGGGGATCGTGGGCCTGGCGAAAGCCTTTGCCTTGGCCCAGGGGGAAATTGAAACCAGTGCGGCCAAGCTGACGGCTCTGCGGGACAGGCTTTGGGATGGGATAGCCGCGCGGATCGACCATGTCCGCTTCAATGGCCATCCAACGCAAAGGCTGCCCAATAACGTGAATGTCTGCTTTTCCTTCATAGAAGGGGAGGCCCTGTTGCTAAATCTCGACATGCATGGGATAGCTGCGTCGAGCGGTTCGGCTTGTACTTCAGGATCCCTCGAACCCTCCCATGTATTGGTGGCCATGGGCGTTCCTCCGGAGATAGCCCACGGCTCTTTGCGGTTGACTTTGGGCCGCGAAAACACCGAGGAGGAGATCGATACAGTTTTGGATGTTCTCGTTGAGGTAGTGGCAAAGCTGCGGGACATGTCGCCTTTGTATGAGGAGACTCCTTCCAAGCCGCTACCATAGAAGGACCCCCAAGTGAGGTGTTAGCCATGTATAGTGAAAGAGTGATGGAGCATTTCACCAATCCCCGTAACGTGGGGGAGGTGGAACAGGCGGATGGCGAGGGCCAGGTTGGCAACCCGATTTGTGGTGACATCATGAAATTATCCATCAAGGTCGAGGATGACCGGATCGTGGACATCAAGTTCAAGACTTTCGGTTGCGGCGCTGCCATTGCTAGCTGCAGCATGCTTACCGAGATGGTCAAAGGAAAAACTATCGAGGAGGCCCGCGCCATTACCAATCGGGATGTGGCAGAAGCCCTTGGGGGATTGCCGTCGGTGAAAATGCACTGCTCCAACTTAGCGGCCGATGCCCTGCAACTGGCTATCGACGACTATTTGAGCAAGAAGGAAGAGGGAAGCAATGCCTGATGGGCGGGTAGTGGTGGCCATGAGCGGGGGCGTAGACTCCTCAGTGGCCGCTGCCCTGCTCGTGGAGCAAGGTTATGAAGTAGTGGGGGTTACCTTGCACATCTGGCCCCGGTTTCTCTCCTCAGAGGCGGAGAGCGGATGCTGCTCCCTCGATGCGGTGGATGACGCCAGGCGGGTCTGCCAGATGTTGGGCATCCCCCATTACGTCTTCAACCTGCGGGAGCTTTTCGAAAAGGAAGTCATCGGTAATTTCCGCGAGGAATACCTGAAGGGCCGGACTCCCAATCCGTGCATTGTCTGCAATCAACGGATCAAGTTTGGCGCGCTCTTGGAGCGGGCCGTTGGCCTTGGCGCCGACAAGCTGGCGACGGGGCATTATGCCCGCCTTGGCTTCATTGACGGACGTCATGTGCTGATGAAGGGTAAAGACCCACTGAAGGATCAGTCCTATGCCCTTTACCAGCTGACCCAGCGGCAGCTTGCTCGCCTCCTTTTCCCATTGGGGGAATTGACTAAGGACGATACAAGGAAAAAGGCACAGGCCCTGGGTCTCAGGACTGCCAAGAAGCCTGAGAGTCAAGATATCTGTTTCATTCCGGACAATGACTATCGGCGGTTTCTGCAGGAGTACGCACCTGGAAGTCTCCGTCCTGGACCTATCGTTGATACAGAAGGGAATCTGTTGGGGAGCCATCAAGGCGTTGCCTTTTACACCATCGGGCAGCGGAAAGGCCTGGGCTTGAGCATGCCCGTTCCCATGTATGTTGTGGATATTCTCCCCGAGAGCAACACCGTGGTCGTCGGGGACGAAAAGGCGGCCTATGGTCGGGCTTTGCTCGCTGAAGATGTGAATTTCATCGCCATCCCCCAGCTTGATGGCCCGATGAAGGTAGAAACAAAGATCAGATACAGGGTCAAACCTGTACCGGCAACTATCCGGCCAACGCCCCAGGGGGTCATCACCGAGTTTGTGGAGCCCCAGCGGGCGATTACTCCCGGTCAGTCGGCAGTGTGGTATCAGGGGGATGTGGTGGTTGGTGGGGGCATCATCGCTTCGAAGCTGGCCTGACCAGCAATTGCCTTCCTCCCATGCAGGCATCGGCGGGCCACTCTAGGGACATAATATCCCTGGAGCCAGAGAAGGGAGTGAAGGCGATGTTTTTCGGGGGAAACCGCAACCGTTTCTGGAGCGGTCTACTGAGCGGAACTATGCTGGGGATCGGCTTGGCGTTATTCTATGTGGTCCGCACTACTCCCCTGGGGGCGAGGATTTTGCGCCGCCGCTTGATGCTAAGGGGTAAGAGGGCGCGCCGGGTTTTCCAGCGCAGCGCAGACAAACTGAACGTGGCCTATCGTTCCGGACGAAAAGCATTCCAAAAGACCCTAGCCGGCATCGTCAAGTAACCGAGTCACCCTTGTCAAACCACTTCTCTGCCGGGAAGTGGTTTTTTTGTTAGCCTTCGTGAATAATAAGATCATCGATGAAAACGGGTGGTTATCGGCTTTGCGAATCAGGCAAGTATTGGCAGCTCTAATTGCAGGGGGCGTCTTGCTTTTTTTGTATCGGGTTAGAGGGGCTTTTACACCCTTTCTGCTCGCCCTGTTGGTGGTCTACCTGGCCCATCCCCTAGTGACGAGTCTTGAGGAGAAGGAAATCCCCCGCCCGGTGGCGATCTTGCTCGTTTATCTGCTCCTTGCCGTCCTCATGGGGCTGGCCATCGCTTGGCTGCTGCCTGCGGTGCGGGATGAGATTGAACAGATCCTGGTGATTCTCCCCCAACAGGCCATGCGATGGGAGGGACTTGCCCAGAGCATACTACACCGGATGCGAAGGGTGGAAGTCCCCCTCACCATCAAAGATGCCATCGGGAATTTGTTCGTCAGGCTGCAACAGGGCCTCGAGGCCTTTGCTCAGCGGGTGGTGGAGATCACCGTTGCTCTCTTGAGCCGGATCATGAGCTTGATTGTGGCGCCGATCATCGCCTATTACATCCTCCGCGATCGCTCCCTATTGAGGGACCAGCTGCTAAACCTGGTGCCCGTCCAAAGGCGCGATGATGTCCTGGCGCTCCTGAGGGAGATCAACCAAGTCTTAAACGGGTTCATCCGGGGCCAGCTGATCGTATCCCTGGCCATGGCGATTATGCTAACCTTGGGCCTCAGCCTGATTGGCGTCCGCTATGCTTTGCTGATCGGATTGATGGCTGGTCTGTTTGATCTCATCCCCTACTTTGGACCGATCATTGGTGTCGTTCCCGCGCTGTTGTTGGCTTCTGTCCAATCTTTTTGGAAGGCAGTTTGGGTGTTGGTTTTGTTCCTTGCGGCCAATCAGTTCGAAGCTAGTGTGCTCGTGCCGAAAATTATGGGCGACCGGGTTGGGCTTCATCCCCTAGTCGTCATTTTCGCCTTGCTGGCTGGGGGGGAGCTGTTTGGCGTTCTTGGGCTACTCATTGCCGTTCCCGCAACGGCCGTTGGGCGGGTGCTGGTGCGTTTTTGGTGGAAGGGGGACAAGGGGAAACTTGTTTGACAAAGGAATTCCAGTTGGGTATCATGAAGGGTGTAAATTGCGGTAGAAACTGGTAAGAAATGAAAGTTTACGAGACCGGGGAGGGTTTCGTTTGGTAAGCTGGTCTG
>JAAYLV010000023.1 GCA_012521755.1 Bacillota bacterium
ACCGCATACGATCTCTTGCTGGTTGAAAAAGACGGGGTGTGGGTAAGTGTTGACTCCAGGCTCCCCAACACTATTGTCGACGCAGCCTTCCGCCAGGGTGTAAAGTTGGTTCCGGTAGCCTATGATTCCTTCCGCAGGGAAGTATACTTCGAAGACCGAAGGTTTGATTTTCTCTTGCAAGGGGAGGACGGGGACTGCTTGGTCGAGGTCAAATCCGTCACCCTTGTTGAGGATGGAGTGGCCAAGTTTCCCGATGCGCCCACCCACAGGGGAGCGGAGCACATCAAAGCATTAGTCAAGGCAAAGGAGCGGGGCATCGCGGCGGGGATTGTTTTCATCATTCAGCGGGAAGATGCCAGGATATTCACCCCTAACTGGCAGCAAGACCCGATTTTCTCCTCTCTTCTAGCCCAAGCCCAGGGAATCTTTGTTTTAGCCTACAAGTGTTCTGTCGGTCCTAAAGGCGTTTCACTGGGCCATCCTGTGCCGATATCCCTTGCCAACAGGCAAATACAACCAAATAGGGCAGAGTAGCGGGGACATGTGTTCCTTGATAACACAATATCTAGGGTAGTATACTCAAACTATACCTAGATATTGTGGAGGAGGGACTGATTTGCAAGGCAAGCTGTCACCGAATGCGATGACCGTCCTCAAGCGACGCTACCTGCGGCGGGACGAACAGGGGGAGCTGATCGAAGACCCGGAGGGGATGTTTCGGCGGGTGGCCCGGAACATCAGCTTGATGGATCTGCTCTACTACCCCTCGGTCTATGACGCGGAGGGCGGACAAATGCCCCACGATGATGATGAAGAGGGGGAGATTCCGGGCTACACCGAGTGGGATCTGGCCACCTTGCGGCGGGCCTATGGACGCCTCGACAAACGGGGCCATATGAAAGTCTCCTTCGGCGAACTGTGCCGCATCGGGGAACAGAATGCAGACGACCTAAAAGCGAAGGAAGACGAGCTCTTTTCTATTCAATGGGAGTTGGACTTCTGCTTCAACTCACCGACGCTGATGAACGCCGGCTTGGATCTGCAGCAGCTGTCGGCTTGTTTTGTTCTGCCCGTGGACGACTCGATGGAGAGTATATTCGACTCGGTGAAGCATGCTGCCTTGATACATAAATCCGGAGGAGGTACGGGGTTTTCCTTTTCTCGCCTCCGACCGAAAAACGATATTGTCAAGACAACTGGCGGCGTGGCCAGCGGGCCCGTTTCTTTTTTGAGGGTGTTCGATGCCAGCACCCAGCAGATTAAGCAGGGGGGCAGAAGGCGCGGCGCCAACCTTGGCCTTCTTAGTTGCACTCATCCCGATATTCTTGAATTCATCACCTGTAAAGCCGATGATGACAGCATCACTAACTTCAACTTGAGTGTGGGCATCACCGACGAATTCATGGCGGCCCTCGAGGAGGGACGGGAGTATCAACTGATCAATCCACGGACAGGTGCGTCGGTGGGTAGCCTGCGGGCCCAAGATGTGTTTGATCTACTGGTCGAGATGGCATGGACCAATGGTGAGCCGGGGGTAATCTTCCTGGACCGGATAAACGCCAAATCAACTTGTCCCCATCTAGGTCCCATCGAGACGACCAACCCATGTGGTGAACAACCTCTCTTGCCCTATGAGTCCTGCAACTTGGGCTCCATTAACTTATCTCGCTTCGCCAGCCAGGACGGCGAAATTGACTGGGACAGGCTTAGGGTAGTTGTCCATCAGGCGGTGCACTACCTAGACAATGTGGTCGATGCCAACTGTTATCCCCTGCCCGAGATCGAAGAGATGACCCTGAAGACGCGTAAGATCGGCCTTGGCGTGATGGGTTGGGCGGAGTTGCTCATCAAGGTCGGGCTCCCTTATGACAGTGAGGAAGCTATTACTTTGGCCGAAGAGGTAATGGGCTTCATCCAGCGGGAATCGAAGGCGGCATCGGCTAAGCTGGCCGAGGTGCGGGGAGTCTTTCCCGCCTATCCCGGCTCGACCTTTGCGAAGGAAGGACTGCTTCAGCGCAACGCCACCACAACGACCATCGCGCCTACGGGAACCATCAGCATCATCTGCAACACCAGCGGTGGCATTGAGCCCCTCTTCAGTGTGGGGCTGACTAGGACCAATGTCCTCGATGGGGACACTATGGTGGAGATTAATGACCTCTTCAAAGAGGAGGCGATGAAGCGGGGGCTGTGGAGCTCGGAGCTGGCCACGAAGGTGGCTGAGCATGGCAATGTCAGTGGTCTCGCCGAGATCCCTGCCGACATGCGGCGGTTGTTCGTGACTGCTTTGGAAATCGCCCCGGAGTGGCATGTGCGCATGCAGGCAGCTTTCCAGCAGTATACGGACAATGCGGTGAGCAAGACGGTTAACTTGCCCCAGGCAGCCACTAGAGAGGATGTGGCCTCGATCCTGTGCCTCGCCTATCGGCTGGGTTGCAAGGGCATCACCATCTATCGGGATGGCAGCCGCCAAGAACAGGTCCTCCATGCCGGCAAGGTGGAGGAGCGGCGGACCAATGGCGAGTGGGGCATGATCAGGCCTCTGCCCAGGCCGGATAAGCTCCACGGAATCAGTGTGCGGAAGGACACGCCGATGGGAAGCCTTTTCCTGACCCTGAATATGCTCGATGATCATCCCTTTGAGCTCTTTGCCCAAATTGGCCGGGCCGGAAGTGACGTTAGTGCTTTTACCGAGGCCATTGCCCGTCTGATCTCCCTTGCTTTCCGCTGCGGCGTCGATCCCATGGAGGTCGCTAATCAGCTAAAGGGCATTGGCGGCAGCCGGACGGTGGGCTTTGGCCTGGGCCGGGTCCGCTCGGTGCCCGATGCCATCGGTCAATTCATTGCCGACTATCTCCGCGAGAAGAAGGGGAGCATAGCAGAAGAAGAGTTGGCTTCGCTGGAAGATGTGGAACCTAGACGATTGAGCCTTAACCTCTGTCCATCTTGCGGCATCCAGGCCCTTGTCCACGTGGAGGGCTGTGCCAAGTGCGTGGCCTGTGGCCATAGTGAGTGCTAGAGGGAGGTATCTGTCTATGCTTTGGTCAGAAGCTGGCGAAGGGAACACGGAAAAGACAGTGGAGTTGGCCGTGGCTGAAGCGAAAAAAAGGGAGATCCCATATGTCTTGGTGGCTTCCAATACTGGTCGGACGGCCCAGGCGGTCCTGGATGAGGCCCAGGGCGATCTGCAAGTCATTTGCGTGACCCATCATGTGGGGTTTAGGGAGCCTGGTCACGATGAGATGGAACCACAGATGAGGCAGGCGCTGCAAGAGCAGGGAGCAAAGGTGCTCACCACGACCCATGTCCTAGCCGGGGTCGACCGGGCGGTGCGCAACCAATTCGGCGGGCTTTATCCGCCGGAGATAATCGCCAGCGCCCTGCGAATGCTGGGTCAAGGCGTCAAAGTGTGCGTCGAGATCGCCATCATGGCTCTGGATAGTGGGCTCATCCCCTATGGGGCCGAGGTGGTCGCCATCGGCGGCACAAGCCGGGGCGCCGATACGGCGGCGATCATTCGTCCGGCCCATTCCAATAACGTTTTTGATACGCGGGTTGTGGAGATCCTCTGTCGGCCGCGTCCTTGATTATTGGCAAGGAGGACGCCCCGTGGTATCATCGCATCGGTAGCTCTTGTCGGGAGGGTCAATTGCTGTGCGTCCCGCTTTTGTTGGAAGTCTGAGGAGATACGTGATTGCCGGCGTCGTCATTTTGTTGCCGCTGGTCCTCACCGCGTACATCTTCTGGTTCTTCATCCACACCATGGACAACCTCCTGGGGGGCCTCGCCGTTTTCCTGGTAGGCAGGCGCGTTCCGGGTCTTGGGGCCCTATTGTCCCTTCTCCTGGTCCTGGGTGTGGGTGTGATTGGGGCCAATGTCTTGGGGAGACGCATGATCGAATTTGGGGAGAGCTTGCTCTTGCGTCTCCCCTTGGTGCGAACGGTGTATACGTCGATTAAACAGCTCTTGATGGGGTTTGTGCTGGATAACAAAGATGCTTTTCAGCAAGTGGTCCTTGTTGAGTATCCCCGCCCAGGCATGTATTCCTTGGCCTTCGTCACCCGCCAAGGCGCTCCCTGGTATCAGGGCGAAGGGTCGGAGGAGCTTTATTCCATATTCATTCCCACAACGCCCAACCCGACTTCGGGATACATGTTGCTCGTGCCCCGGGAGCAAGTTGAGTTTGTGGATCTGTCCGTTGAAGACGCCCTGAAGATGATTATCAGCGGTGGTCTGATCTCTCCCAATAAGGCGGCTGAGGAGGATGGGGCAAGTGGAGCCTGAAGAACTTATTCGCCGGGCAGTGGAGGCCCGGGAGCGGGCATACGCACCCTACTCGGGCTTTAAAGTAGGGGCGGCGGTCCTTGGCGGGACTGGCCGGGTTTATGAGGGATGCAATGTGGAGAACGCAAGTTATGGGGCCAGCCTATGCGCCGAACGGGTAGCCCTTGGCCAGGCGGTTGCGGCCGGGGAGGAGGCCATCGAGGCGGTGGCCGTTGTGGCCGATACGGAAGGTGTATGCACTCCTTGCGGGATTTGCCGACAAGTCCTCATTGAATTTGGACCTGATATTGATGTGATCATGGCTAATATGCGAGGGGAACATAAGATAGTCAGGAGCGGGGACTTATTGCCTTATGCCTTTGGCCCCGAAAACTTAAAAACTAAGGAGTAGGTCTATGGGCGATACGTATCGATCGGGTTTTGTGGCCATCATCGGCCGGCCTAACGTGGGCAAGTCAACGCTTTTGAACCGGCTCTTGGGGCAGAAAGTGGCCATCGTGTCCGACAAGCCGCAAACAACCCGCAACCAGATCCGGGGAATACTGACCTTGCCCCATGCCCAGGTTGTGTTCGTTGACACCCCGGGCATGCATAAACCTTTCCACCTTCTGGGGGAGTATATGATGCGGGAAGTGCGGGGGGCGCTGAGCGATGTGGATCTGGCCTTGCTTGTGGTCGATGGCTCCCAGCCTCCCGGACAAGGGGATCGCTTTATCGCCGAAGAGCTGGTCGAGGCCAAGGTGCCGGTGCTCCTTGTGGTCAACAAGGGCGATCGGCTCGGCGATGCCGAATGGTTGAGGGGTTACGAGGCCCTAGGGGACTTCCTCGGTACCGTCGTCGTCTCTGCCCTCACCGGAGGGGGATTAGGTGATTTGGTACGGAGACTAATCGATCATCTCCCCCCGGGTCCCCAGTATTATCCTGAGGACATGGTCTCCGATCAACCCCTTAAGTTTATCTTGGGAGAGTACATTAGAGAGAAGGTCCTGGAACTGACCCGGGAGGAGGTGCCCCATTCCGTTGCCGTCGAAGTGGAGGAGGTATCTCCCCGGGAAGATCGGGAGCTGACGGATATCCGAGCTACTATCTACGTGGAGAAGGACTCCCAAAAGGGCATCATCATTGGCAAGGGGGGGCAGATGCTGCGCAGCATCGGCCAGCTGGCCCGGACCGAAATGGAAGCCCTCCTGGAACGTCAGGTGAATTTGCAGCTGTGGGTCAAGGTGAAGAAAGACTGGCGCCACCAAGAAGGCTCCTTGCGCAGTCTCGGCTACAGGTGATGGAGGTCTTGCCTTGAAGGTCGACGAGTTTGATTACTATTTGCCTCCGGAGCTAATTGCCCAACATCCCCTTCCGCGGCGGGACGATTCCCGCCTTTTGGTTGTCCATCGAGCAGGAGGTGCCCTTGAGCACCGCCGCTTCCATGACTTGCCCCAGTACCTTCTGCCCGGTGACGTACTGGTGATCAACGATACCAAAGTCAGACCGGCCCGCCTGTGGGGCGTGCGGCCCACTGGGGGAAAAGTGGAGGTCCTGCTCCTAAACCCGTTGGGAGGAGACTGTTGGGAAGCCTTAGTGCGGCCGGGCCGCCGGGTTCGCTCCGGGGAGTGCTTGGAGTTTGGCGGCGGCCTGCTCAGGGCCCGTGTCCTGGAGCGAACGGTGTCTGGCGGACGGAAACTAGCCTTTGAGTGGGAGGGAGATTTCTCGGACATTCTGGCCCGGTTGGGGGAGATGCCCCTCCCCCCTTACATCAAAGAACCTTTGCGAGATGTGGGGCGCTACCAGACAGTCTATGCCCGGGAGGAAGGGTCGGCGGCTGCGCCCACCGCGGGTTTGCACTTTACTGAGGAGATCCTAAGCCAAATCCAAGGGCAGGGAATCGAGATAGTCGCCATCACCTTGCACGTGGGCCTTGGCACCTTCCGTCCGGTTCAGACGGATCTGGTCGAGGAACACACGATGCATGCCGAGTTCTACGCGGTTTCCGAGGAAGGGGCAGCGGTCATCAACCGGGCCAAAGAAGGGGGCGGACGGGTATTCGCCGTTGGGACCACCGTCGCCCGGACGTTGGAGACAGTGGGCTCGACGGGCAGGGTAAAACCAGGGAGCGGCTGGACGGATATCTTCATCTATCCTGGTTATACCTGGAAGGTGGTTGACTGTCTGCTGACTAACTTCCATTTGCCTCGCTCCACCTTGCTCATGCTAGTCAGTTCCTTTGGGGGTACGGAGCTTATGCGCAGAGCATATCAAGAGGCAATCAGGGAGCGCTATCGCTTCTTTAGCTTTGGCGATGCCTGTTTGATTATATAAGAGTAAGGGGTAAGCAAATGCCTGTTTCCTTCGAGGTGATCCATCGCAGCCAAGAAAACCAAGGCCGGGTGGGCCGTTTGATTACTCCCCATGGTCAAATCGATACTCCCGTCTTCATGCCGGTGGGAACCTTGGCTACGGTCAAGACCATGAGCTCCGATGAGCTTGCCCAGCTAGGGGTTGGGATACTCCTTTGCAATACATACCACCTCTATCTGCGCCCCGGTCATCATTTGATCCAGAGGGCTGGGGGGCTTCATCGCTTCATGAATTGGCCGCGGGCCATCTTGACGGACAGCGGTGGTTTTCAGGTATTTAGCCTGGCCCATTTGCGCACCGTTGATGAAAAGGGAGTCACCTTCCGGTCCCATCTCGATGGTTCTACCCACTTTATCGGTCCGGAAGAGTCAATGGCCATCCAGGAGGCGCTAGGAGCGGACATCGCCATGGCCTTCGATGAGTGTGTCCCTTACCCCAGCACCTATGAATACACGGCAAAGTCGGTGGCTTTGACTAGCCAGTGGGCGGAGCGCTGCTTAAAGGTCCATCGCCGCGAGGACCAAGCTTTATTCGGCATCGTCCAGGGAGGCATGTTCCCGGATCTGCGGCGGCGAAGCGCCTTGGAGATAGTGCAAATGGGCTTTCCTGGGTATGCTATAGGGGGCCTTAGCGTCGGCGAACCTAAGGAACTGATGAACGAAATGCTCGACGTGACGGTGCCGCTCCTTCCCGAGGATAAACCACGCTACTTGATGGGGGTTGGTTCGCCAGACTACCTGTTCGAGGGGGTTGAACGGGGGGTGGATATGTTCGACTGCGTCTGGCCCACCCGCCTGGCCCGGCACGGTACGGCCATGACGGGAGATGGACGGATCATCATTCGCGATGCGGCCTACGCCGAGGATCTCGGTCCCCTCGATCCCCGTTGCGGGTGTTACGTTTGTCGGAATTACTCCCGCGCGTACCTGAGGCACTTGCTCAAGGCCAAAGAGATACTGGGCCTGCGGCTAGTCACCTGGCACAACCTAGCTTTTCTGTTGGAACTGATGAATGCCATCCGCGCTGCTCTGCGGGAAGGAAGGTTTGCCTCCTTGAAAGCATCTTTCTTGGCCAAATACTATGGGAATACCAAAGAGGGTTTTTCTGGTAGTCGGAGAACGTAGAAGAGCGACCTTTTTCCAGGATGAAAGAGTAAAGGAGGACTAGGTATGGATGTTCTATTAGCTCAGGAGGCAGCTGCGGCGCCGAGCAAACTAGCAGCTTTTCTTCCCTTTTTCGTCATGCTCGTGGTGTTTTACTTCCTCATCATCAGGCCCCAACAACAGCAGCAAAAGCGCCGACAGGCGCTCCTCGACAGCCTCAAGAAAGGGGATCGGGTGATCACCGTTGGCGGCATCCACGGGGAGATAACGGACGTCAAGGGCGATGTGATTACCCTCCGGATTGCCGACAAGGTGGAGATCAGGCTGCAGCGGGCGGGGGTTAGCATTATTAAGGGTAGAGACGCCAACTGACTCCTTGTCAGATTTTCAAGCCTCCGAGTTGATGCGATGCTGGAGGTGGGATGATGGTGGGGAGGAAGGGTGACCGGTTGGTGGTGCTGGATGATGTGCGGCGGCACCCAGCCATAGCCGTTTATCTGGCGAAGGCCAATGAGTATCTGGGGAGGCTGGGTTATACCGAACATGGGCAGCGCCATGTTAGTCTAGTCGCCAACATTGGCCGCAACATCCTCGAACGACTGGGCTACCCGGAGCGTTTCGGCCAATTGGCGGAAATCGCCGGTTACTGTCATGACTTGGGCAATGTCATCGGGCGAACCCATCACGGGGCGGCTGCGGCTGTGCTGGTCGCGCCGATCCTTGTGGAGTTGGGCATGGACCCGGAGGAGGTCGCGGTGATCATTGGCGCCATTGGCAACCACGAGGAAGAGGTGGGTCAACCAGTCAGCGAAGTTGGAGCGGCTTTGATTTTGGCGGATAAGAGCGATGTCCATCGCAGTCGCGTGCGCAACCCCGACATTGCCACCTTCGACATCCATGACCGGGTGAACTACGCGGCTACCCGGTCTTTTTTGAATGTGTGCGGCCCGAGTCGCACCATCACCCTCGAGCTCACAATTGAGACAAGCATCTGTTCGGTGATGGAGTACTTCGAGATCTTCCTGACCAGGATGATGATGTGTCGACGGGCAGCCCAGTTCCTTGATTGTACTTTCCATTTGGAAATCAATGGGGGAAAACTCCTCTAGCTGGTGGGGAAAGGAGGGCGAAAACGGGAGGATTTGGGGACACGGAGGCAAATTGACAAGCTAGTTTAGGTGGGATATAATCTTTTTGTGCAATAAGGGTCATAGTCAATTCTGATGTGAGAGGAGACGGGGCATGGGACGAGGAAGGAGCGTACGCCTAGTCGCGATCCTGGTCCTGCTCCTTGTGGCAGGGGTCGCACTCTACACGAGGCCAATTAATCTGGGGCTCGACCTACAAGGCGGCATCCATGTTGTCCTAGAGGCTGTCGAGACACCTGAGCTACCCCTGACAGAGGATGCAATGAACAGGGCTTTGGCGGTGGTTGACCGGCGAGTCAATGCTTTGGGAGTCACCGAACCGGTCTTGCAGCGTCTGGGGGATCGCAGGATCATTGTCGAGCTGCCCGGTATTGAAGACCCGGAGCAAGCAATCAGCGTGATCGGCAAGACGGCGGTCCTGGAGTTTAAGGATCCGACGGGCGTGACTGTCTTGACCGGGGCCGATTTGGCCAATGCTGCGTTGGGAAGGGATCACATGGGTCGACCGGCGGTTGACGTGGAGTTCACCGCCGATGGGGCCAAGAAGTTCGCGGCGATCACCACTGAATGGGTGGGGCACCAAATGCCGATCCTGCTCGACAATAGAGTGATCAGCAGTCCAGTGATCCAAACACCGATCACTGAAGGCAAGGGACAGATCACGGGTGGTTTTACAATCGAAAGTGCCTCAGAACTGGTGATCCTCCTCAGAGCCGGTTCGCTCCCTGTGCCTTTGGAAGTGGTGGAAATCCGCAATGTGGGTCCGATTCTGGGCAAGGAATCCATCGATCGCAGCCTGAAGGCCGGTATCATCGGAATCATAGGCGTGTTGCTATTCATGCTGGCCTACTACCGGCTGCCGGGAGGCGTGGCCAACATAGCCTTGGTGATCTATATCGTCCTGATGTTGGCAGAGCTGGCCCTGGTGCGGGCGACCCTGACCCTGCCCGGCATCGCTGGCTTTATTCTATCCATCGGCATGGCGGTGGATGCCAATGTGATCATCTTTGAGCGCATCAAAGAGGAGATCGCTGCCGGCAAGCGCGTCCGAGCGGCGGTTCAGGCTGGTTTTAGCAGGGCATTGGCGACGGTCCTCGATGCTAATATCACAACGCTAATTACCGCCCTCATCTTGTTCAACTTCGGCACAGGGCCCATCAAGGGTTTTGCCGTTACCTTGTCTTTGGGCATCATCACCAGCATGTTTACAGCCATCGTGGTGACGCGGGTCTTTCTCGACATGGCCATTGATCGCGATCCTGTTGGCTTTTCCCGCTACCTGGGTGTTAGGGAGGCGACGAAATGATTCCCTTCGTCGAAAGACGCAGCCTGTGGTTTGCTATTCCACTCGTAATTATCGCTTTAGGACTTGGAGCCTTTTTCATCCGTGGATTTGTCTTGGGGATTGACTTTACCGGAGGCACCATCCTCGAACGCGGCCTGCCCAAGGCCGTCACCGCACAGGAAATTAGAGAAGTCCTAGCAGGGACGGGGATGGACTTGAGCTCCGCTGTCGTCCAACCTCTAGGGGACGGCCGCGAAGTTTTGATCCGCGCCCATGCCCTCAGCAGTGAGGAAATCAAGCTGCTCGACGATGCTTTGCGGCAGGCCTACGGAGAGGTCCAGGTGCGGCGGACGGAGCTTGTCGGGCCGACGATTGGCGAAGAGCTTGTGGGCCAGTCGCTGATCGCTGTCCTATTGGGCTGCCTTGGTGTACTAGCTTACGTGAGCGTTCGCTTCCAACCCAGCCAAGGGGTTGCGGCCATCATCGCGCTGATTCACGATGTCCTGGTGACGGTGAGCGTGTTTCTGCTTCTGGGCAAGGAGGTCAACGGTTCCTTCATCGCTGCCTTGCTCACCATCATCGGTTATTCGATTAATAACACGATCGTCGTCTTCGACCGGGTCAGGGAGAATCTCAAATTCAGCCCCGACCGAAGGGACTTGGTGCGCCTCGTCAACGAGAGCATTTATCAGACCCTCGGGCGGACCATCAACACCAGCATCACTACCTTGATTGCGGTGTTGGCCCTGTTCTTGTTCGGGGGGACGACCATCAAGGATTTCACCTTGGCTTTGTTGGTTGGTCTTGTGGCGGGGACTTATTCCAGTGTTTTCATCGCCGGCCCTCTCTGGACCGCTTGGCGTTTGCAGAAAGATAAGGATTTAGCTGCGGCGTAGCTAGAAGCCGATGGTGTTAAAAGGAAGCAGAAAGGGGGTGTCCGTTCCCTGCGGGGAACGGGACAAATGCTCTCGGAATCCTTTAAACGTTGGCTGCTTGCTGGGGTGGGCCTTGCCGTGTTGACCAAGGAAAAGATGGAAGAAGCCGTCCAAGAACTAATCAAACAGGGCGAGGTCAGCAAAGAAGAAGGAAAAGAGCTCCTGGACAACTTGATGGAGAAGGCGGAGTCACAGCGCAGAGAACTGTCCAAGCGGGTGGGTGACGAAGTCCAGAAAGTTCTGGGCAGTATGGGTCTGGTACGGAAGGAAGATTTGGACGGGCTGCAAGAAAAGATTCAGGAACTGGAAGAACGGTTAAGACGTCTAGAAGGGGATAACTAAGCCCTGCGTCGAAGTAAGGTCCGTGGTTGTCTAGTTGACGGCCACGGACCTTTTTGGAAGCAGCGTAGGCCAAAGGATGGTGAACGGAGTGGCATCTGGCTTGGCCATCAGACGTCGCTACCGGCACTTGCGCCGTTTTCGTCATGTTGTCGAGGTGTTGCTGAAACACGGATTCGGTTACATCTTCGAACAGTTGGAACTGGGCCATCTGATCCCCTTCGGGAAGCGGCGGGAGTACCCGGACAAAGGGATTCCTGTAGCTGTGCGCTTTCGCATGGTATTGGAAGAGCTAGGCCCGACCTTCATCAAGCTAGGTCAAGTCCTCAGCACAAGGCCCGATATCCTGCCCCGACACTTCATCGAGGAACTGGAGAGGCTCCAGGCCGATGTGCCCTCAAGTCCCTTCAGCGAGATCAAGGCGGAAATCGAACGGGAGCTGGGCGCTTCCTTGGCCGAGCTATTTGCGGCAGTGGACGAGGAGCCCTTAGCGACGGCTTCCATTGGTCAAGTCCACCGGGCCCGCCTCCATGACGGCCAAGAGGTAGTCATCAAAGTCCAACGGCCGGGGGTAGCCGGCGTCATCAAAGTCGATACGGAAATAATGATGGGACTAGCCCACTTAGCGGAGGACCGGGTTTTCTCCTTCAGCCCGGTGGAGCTCGTCGACGAGTTCCGGCGGGCCATGCAAAGGGAGCTGGATTATACCAGGGAAGGGCAGAACATCGATCGGTTTCGCCGGAATTTCCTCCATCGGCCGGAGGTGCAGATCCCGCAAGTGTACTGGAGTCATTCGACCCAAAGGGTCTTGACCATGGAGTACATCGAAGGGAAGAAACTGAACGAGTTTGCCGAAACGGCCAGCAAGGAAGTGAGGAGACGTCTGGCGGCCCAGGGAGCCCGGGCTTTCATGCAGCAGGTGCTAGTCGACGGCTTTTTCCATGGGGACCCCCATCCAGGGAATATTCTGGTGAAGCCGGATGGGCGGCTGGCCCTCCTTGATTTTGGGGTGGTTGGGCGGCTGGGGGAGGAGACCATGGATGCCATTGCCGGGCTGTTTTTGGCCGTCCTCGACCGGGATGAAGAACGAGTGTTGGCAAGTCTGGAGCGGCTGGGAGTCGTGGACGAGGGACATAGCCCTAGGCTCAGGGATGAGATTGGCGAACTCGTCGATCGCCATTATGGCAAGAGCCTAGAGGAAATCAGGGTGGCGGAGATCATCCAGGACATACTGAATTTGACCCGCCGCTATGGCTTGCACCTGCCGGGCAACTTCGTCTTGTTGGTGAAGGGCCTCATCACCCTGGAAGGGGTGGGACGCTTTCTCGATCCGGAGTTTAACGTCGTGGAGATTGCCAGGCCCTTCGCCAAGGAGCTCCTGCGGCGGCAAATGCGGCCCGATTACATGTTGCGCCGCTGGCGCCGTGAGTGGGGCAAGTATCTTTCGACCCTAGTGGGGCTGCCGCGAGGGCTGGATCGGTTCTTGAGCAAGGCCAATGCGGAGCAGCTAGCCATCCGTTTCAAACATGAAGGGCTGGAACGGTTGCTGGTGAGGATCGACATCGCCAGCAATCGCATCGCCTTTGGGATGATCACCGCCGCCCTCATTATCGGTTCTTCCTTGATCATGCTGACCGAACGGGGACCTCAATTATGGGGCTTCCCGGCCATTGGACTACTTGGCTTTTGTCTGGCTGGCATCGTGGGGATATGGCTGATGCTGTCCATCCTGCGTTCTGGCCGGTTCTAGTTTAAGAAGGAGTTGATATGATGTTAATGTTGGTCCTCGCCTTGGCTTTCGCTGTGCTGGTAGCTGTCTTTGCCATGCAAAACGCGACCACCGTCCTCGTCTCCTTCTTAGCCTGGGAAATCAGCACATCTTTGGCCGTGGTCATCTTGGCTGCCGCCGCGTTAGGTGCCTTGATTGCCGGCTCTCTCGGGCTCGTCAAGCAAGTGGAGATGAGGCTGCGCATGCGCGGTCTGCAGGGGAGAATCGCAAAACTGCAAGGAGAACTGGAGGCGCTGCAGAAGGAAAAGGAAGCCCTCGCCGGGGAGCAGGCTAAGTCCGGCGAGGTTAGTGAATGACGTTAACTGATGAGGAGGAAGATCTTTGCCCAAGGAATGGGTTTCCAGTCCGCCAAACCCCGAGCTGCGGGATAGAATCGCCAGGGAACTGGGCATCCCGCGGCTAGTAGCCCAAGTGCTCATCAACCGGGGTTTACAGACTGTACAGGCTGTGCGCGGCTTCTTGTGGAGCAAGGAGCGCCACGATCCTTTCTTGCTCGCGGGGATGGACGCCGCCTGTGACAGGATCGGGCGGGCATTAGAGAAGAACGAAGTGATTGGCGTCTATGGCGACTACGATGTGGACGGGTTAACCGGCACCACCCTCTTGACCCGGGCTCTGAGGGCCTTGGGGGGTAAGGTCATTCCCCGCGTCCCCCATCGGCTGGAAGAAGGGTATGGACTTTGCCTCGATGTTTTGCAAGAGCTAGCCGACATGGGGGTTAGCCTTGTGGTGACGGTCGACAATGGGATCGCCGCCGGCCGGGAAGAAGTCGCCTTGGCCAGGAACCTGGGCGTGGACCTCATTATCACCGATCATCACGAGGTCCCAGCTGACATTCCTGACGTTTGCGCGGTGATCAACCCCAAGCAGCCGGGGTGTCCCTATCCGGAAAAAGAATTGGCCGGCGTTGGGCTGGCATACAAGTTGGCAGCAGCTCTAGCGGGGCAAGATGCGGCCGATGCATACCTGGATCTAGTGGCCCTGGGGACTGTCGCGGATGTGGTCCCTTTGCAGGGGGAAAACAGGATCTTGGCCAAAGAGGGCCTCTCCCTCCTCCCCGGTAGCACCAATCGGGGTCTTGCGACTTTGCTGGAGAGCCTCGGGCTGGGCGATGGGCCGATTACTGCCGGTCAGGTGGGTTTTATCATCGGGCCTCGCCTCAATGCCGTCGGCAGGCTGGATGACTCCAATATGGCTTTGGAGCTTCTCCTCTGTGACGATCCTGCGAGGGCCCAGGACCTGGTGATGGAGCTTGAGACATTCAATCGGGAGCGTCAGGCCATCGAGGCGAGGATCCTCCATGAGGCCCAGCTCCTCGTCGAGGGAGAGTACGATCTGGACAAAGAGCTGGCCTTGGTTCTGGCCCATACAGACTGGCACCCTGGGGTGATCGGCATCGTCGCTTCCCGACTAGTAGACATGTACCATCGTCCGGTGATCCTCATCGCCCTCGACGGCCCGGCAAGCCGCGGATCGGGGAGGAGCATCCCGGGCTTTAATCTCTACGCCGCTTTGCAGGAATGTGGCGATCTATTGACCAAGTACGGTGGCCACGAGATGGCCGCCGGGCTAACCATTCGTCCCGACAGGGTGCCCCTTTTGCGGGAGCGGTTGAATGAATTTGCGGTGCGGACCCTCGAAGAGTCCCATCTGGTCCCGACCCTGCGTTTGGATGGTTGGATCGCCTTAGATGAGCTCACCTTGCCGGTGCTTCGCCAACTGGAGTGCTTGCAGCCCTTCGGCATGGCCAATCCGGCTCCCGTGTTTGCGGTCAACGGGGTTGAGATCCTCCAGGCGCGGCGGGTGGGCTATGACGGGAAGCACCTAAAACTCCTGGTCAGGGACCCCGAAACCGGCCTGGAGGTGGGCGCCATCGGCTTTCGCATGGGCGAGTTGGAGAACTGTCTTGGCCCGAACCTCAGGGTTGACCTGGCTTTCAAACCAACCATCAACCAGTGGGAGGAGCGGGAAGAGGTGCAGTTGGAACTAAGGGACATTCGGCTAGCTCCCCAAATGCCGCTCCTGGCGGCCAAAGAAGCAGGTGCTGCCCTGGAGAGGGAGCCAATGGAGCTGGTCGATGCCCGGCGCGTGCAGGACAAACATGCCTATCTTGCCCGGCTTCTCGAGGAAGGGGAGCGTCCCTTGGTGGTCGTCAACAGTCCAAAGGAAGGCGCTTCCTTGGCTGAGGAGCTTTCCTTGTCGGGTGCCAAGGTCGGCCTGGTGCACGGTTGGATGGGGGATGGGGTCCATGATGTTACCCTGGCGGTGGCAACAGCTTATCCGCCCTCCATGCTGCAGGGGTTTACGACCGTAGTCCTTTGGGATCTGCCTTTGCTGCCGGTGCAGCTGCGTTGGACCTTGGGGGAGAAGACCCATTTGCTGTTCAACTCCCAGGATGGGCTAAGGACCGGCAGGCTCCTCGCCAGTGCAGCCCCGACGAGGGAGAACCTTGCCCTAGTCTATCGTTCTTTGCGGGATGAGTGGTCTTATGGAGAGACTTTTGCCCTGGAGGAGGCTTGGGAGCTGCCTGCCCTAGCCCATGTCGATCCGTTGATGGTGAGTATAGCCTTGTCCATTTTCGAAGAAGTAGGCCTGCTTAGGCGCCAAGGCGGATCTTTAGCCCTCGTCAGGCCCCCGGCAGGCAAGGTAGACTTGACATTATCCATGCTGTATAATGAAAGCAGAATTTCACCGGGGGAATTTCGGCGTTTTAGCAATTTCCTCTTGACAGCTCCTATTCACGATTTACAAGCCTACTGCCAAGGTTATAGGAAGGAGACCCCTGATGGATCTGAAAGCGAGAATTAGAGAGATACCTGATTTCCCCCAGCCGGGGGTAAGTTTCAAGGACATTACGACGTTGCTCAAGGACGGGGAAGCGCTGCAGTATGTGGTCAAGATGATGGCTGAACCCTTCCGAGAGTCCGGTCCTGACCTAATTTGCGGCGTGGAGTCCCGGGGATTCCTCTTGGGGGCGCCCTTGGCCTATGAATTGGGTGTTGGTTTTGTCCTGATACGCAAGCCAGGCAAGCTGCCAGCAGCCAAGGAAAGGGTGGAGTACACCCTGGAATACGGGCGAGATGCCCTTGAGATCCATCAGGATGCCATCACCCAAGGGGAGCGGGTCCTGCTAGTTGATGATCTCCTAGCCACGGGCGGCACCATCGCCGCGGCCGCGCAGCTAGTTGAGAAACTAGGCGGTCAAATCTTGGGCTTTTCCTTTTTGGTTGAGCTGACGTATCTTAACGGCAGGGAGAAAATCAAGGGCCACGATATCTGGTCCCTGGTCAAGTATTGATTGTACTTGAGGTGAAGGGTTTTGGACGGCAGGGACGGGATCCAAGCACAGGTCCATCCCGATGAGGAGCAGAACGATGCGGGTCTGCGGGAGCTCATCGCCAGGGTCAAAGAGTACAATCCCGGGGCGGATGAGGAGCTGCTGACGAGGGCCTGCGATTTCGCGCGCAAAGCCCACCGGGGGCAATTTCGCGATTCGGGGGATGTTTATTTCTGTCATCCCTTGGAAGTTGCCAAAGTCTTGGCCAGCCTTGAGCTGGATGTGGTCACCATCAGCGCCGGTCTGCTCCATGATGTGCTGGAAGATACGGACATCACCAGGGAAGAACTGGCGGCCGAGTTCGGAGAGGAGATTGCCAGCCTGGTCGATGGGGTCACTAAGCTGAGCAAGATTCCTTTCCAGTCCAAGGAAGAACACCAAGCGGAGAGCTTACGCAAGATGTTTTTGGCCATGGCCGAAGACTTGCGGGTGATCTTGATTAAACTTGCCGACAGGCTCCATAACATGCGCACCCTTCGCTATTTGCCTCCTGAGAGGCAGCGGAAGATCGCCAAGGAGACCTTGGAGATCTATTCGCCCCTGGCCCACCGGTTAGGTATGTGGAGCCTCAAGTGGGAGATGGAAGACCTGGCCCTGCGTTTCCTGGAGCCGGAGGAGTATTATCGGCTAGTGGAACTGGTCGCATCCCGCCGGCAAGAGCGGGAAGGAAATCTAGGGCTGGTCCTTGCCCAGCTGGAGGCGAAGCTGGCTGAGACCGGCATTAAGGGAGAGCTGCAGGGAAGGAATAAGCATCTCTACAGCATCTACCAAAAGATGAAGCAGCAAGGCAAGGAGTTTGATGAAGTCTATGACCTGATGGGCGTCCGGGTGATTGTGGAGTCGGTCAAGGATTGCTACGGGGTGCTTGGGATCGTCCACACCATGTGGAAGCCAATTCCGGGACGATTCAAAGACTACATCGCCATGCCCAAGTCGAACATGTATCAGTCTTTGCACACGACAGTCGTCGGCCCCACGGGGGAACCGGTCGAAATCCAGATCCGGACTTGGGAGATGCATCGGATCGCCGAGCGGGGAATCGCCGCCCACTGGCTTTACAAAGAAGGGTTCAATGCGGGTCGGGAATTTGAAGACAAGGTAGCCTGGCTCGGCGAGGTCATGGAATGGCTCAAGGATATGAAGGACCCCCAGGAGTTCATGGAAACCTTGAAGATCGACTTGTTCGAGGATGAGGTTTTCGTGTTCACGCCGAAGGGGGATGTGAAGGCTCTGCCCGCCGGGTCAACTCCCATTGATTTCGCCTTCAGCGTCCACACCGACATCGGCCTGCAGTGTATGGGGGCTCGGATCGATGGGCGGATTGTGCCTTTGGACTATAAGCTGAAAAACGGTGAGTTCGTCGAGATCATAACCTCCAAGAATGCCTCCCCTAGTAGGGATTGGCTCTCGGTGGTGAAGACCTCTAAGGCTCGGAACAAAATCAGGGCTTATCTGAAGGAGTCCCAGCGGGAGGAGAGCATCGCCCGAGGCAAAGAGAGCCTGGAGAAGGAAGGCCGCAAGTATGGGCTTGAGCCCCACGAGATTTTGAAGCAGGAGCGGTTGATGGAGGCGGCCAAACGCTTCGGCTTCGTCGGTGTGGATGATTTGCTGGCCAGCATTGGCTTTGGCAAATTGACCGCGGCCCAAGCTTTGGGCAGGATCGTGGGCACCAAGGAGCTAGAAGCGCGGCGCCAGGAGATCCGCCGCGAAAAACTGAGCCGCAAAGCCGCAAGTGCCGATAGGGGAGGCTTGGCCAAAGGCATCCGGGTGAAGGGGATGGATGACCTGTTAGTCCGCTTCTCCAAGTGCTGCACCCCCGTGCCGGGCGATGAGATCATCGGTTATGTGACGCGGGGCCGGGGAGTGTCGGTCCACCGGATGGATTGTCCCAACATCGCCTCTTTGCGGGAGTCGCCCGAGCGATGTCTGCCGGCGGAATGGATTAGGGTTGAAGATGCGGCCTATCCCGTGGAGATCCAGGTGGAAGCCCATGATCGGTTCAACTTGTTGGCGAGCATCATGAACGCGGTCAGTGAACAAAAGACCAACATCGAAGCAGTCAATGCGCGCACCACTAAAGAACGAATGGCCCATGTCAGCTTGGTCGTTGACATCCATGATATCGACCATATGCAGGCGGTCATCGATCGCATCAGAAAAGTGGACGGGGTGGTTGATGTCCACCGGGCCTTTCCAACGTAGAAAGGGGTTTAGCGTGAGGGCGGTAGTTCAGCGCTGCAGCAAAGGGGCAGTGAAAGTAAAGGGCGAAGTAGTTGGGGAGATCGGATGTGGTTTTGTTGTTCTGCTAGGGGTGGGGCTCGAAGATGAAGGGGAGGATGCCCGGTACCTAGCCGATAAAATAGCCAACTTGCGGGTTTTCCCCGATGAAGAAGGCAAGCTCAATGTGTCCGCCCTAGATGCAGGCGCGGAGATTTTGGTAATCTCCCAGTTCACCCTGTTAGGGGACTGTCGCAAGGGGCGGCGACCGAGCTTCACCGCGGCCGCCGGGCCGGCCAAAGCCGAGGAGCTTTATTGTCTTTTCGTGGACAACCTCCGGGAGTTGGGACTTAAGGTTGCCACTGGCGTTTTCGGAGAGCACATGTTAGTTGAAATAAGCAATGATGGACCTGTAACCTTG
>JAAYLV010000126.1 GCA_012521755.1 Bacillota bacterium
CTATAAACGCTCCTCCCAGCAAGTATCTGGCCAAAGGTGCACCTCCCTTATTGCTTTGCCCTAGCTTATTCGAGGCCTGAGGCCTCTGCACCTTTGCCCGCGGAAGAATTTTCTGATCATTCAAGCCTGGTTTCCCAAGGAGGACTGCTTGCCGGCGAGCCCCAGACGGCAGGCCGGAAAGCGGGCCATGATATTATGCTTGGCAACGGTTCAGATCACTCGGGAGCCGCGACCCATGGCTGAGGGAATTCCAGAAGGTCAGAGAGGGGTACAAGTTGGATGCCCCGTTCGGAGAGGGTGGGGAGCATCTCGTGGAGGACCTTTGCAGTCGCGTTCTTCACATGGCCGACGCCGATGGCGCTTCCCTCCCGGAGGGCCCGGCGGATGAGCCGCTCGAACTGACGGCGGACCGAGGCCTCTTCGGCCACGTTGTCGAGGAAGATGTAATTGACGGCAAAGGGCACCCCCATAGACCGGGAAAGGGCCGGGACGACCGAGGCCGGGGCCGTGTTGCTGTCGAAGAAGAAAAAACCGTGTTCCCTGACGACTTCCAGGATGATCCCCATGGCCCGGGAGTCGCTGGTGACTTTCGAGCCCATGTGGTTGCTGACCCCGACGATGCCGGGAACGGAAGCGATGGCCTCGCGAACGAGCCTTGCGATCTCCTCATCGTCCATGTCCACAGTCACCATCCCCGGACCGGCATCAAGGCCGCTGAGGGCCTCCATGGGCAGATGGAGGAGGATCTCATGGCCCCTGGCGAGTCCCAGGGAGGCATGCCTCTGGGAATAGGGCACGTGGGGCAAGACGGCCAGGGTCAGGGGCCCCGGCAGCTCCAAGAGACTATCGGCTGCCGCCCAATCGTAGCCCCAGTCATCGATGACGATGGCGACCCGTGCGCGGGGACGGGGCCTCACTGGAAGCCTCCTTTCCAGGAGGAGTTCGTGGGTGATGATGAACTGGTCCTCGGTCGGGAAGCCGATGGTGAGGAGAAGCTCATCCTCCTGTCCCGGAGAAGCGACGACCTCGCCGCCGACTCCTTCCAGGGCCAGGGCTAATTGGCTGAGGAGATCTTCGGGGAGAGAGTCGCCAACGAGGCGGCAGCTGCGATACGGCCACTGGAGCAAGCCCTCGTCAACTTCCAGCTCCATCTCCTGCTCCCAGGCGGCGATGCTTTCGGGACCGGCTCCGGCCGGCAAGATCTCTGCCGCCTGCAAGACCATCAGCACCTGATCTTCGATGCGCTGTGCCTTGGGGCCGTAATCCACGACCAGTCGGCCTTCCTCCCGGCTGAGGATGAAATCCTCAGTCTGTTCCAGGATGCCGCTGCCGTAGATTCGGGCCAGAAAAAACCAACCGCTGGCAAAGGCCAGCAGACATAGGAGGGCTGCCAAGGGCCCTCCGGGAAGGCGCACAACCCTTCGCTGCAAACGCTTCACCTTCTAAAACCCATTCTCTTGACAAGCTCTGTCCACAGGCTCCGCAGTCGCCGGAGGAGCCACCCGGGCCGCTGCAGGCCTCTCAGCTCCACATAAGCGGCAGACCACGGGAGGGGCACAAAAAGAACCCCCAAGGACCCCCCCTGATGACGAGGATACCACATCACCACCTCTTGTTCCTCCCTGCGGACAAGAAGTTCCAAAGGTCCCGGGGGGAGCCATCTTAGATCATCGCCAGGGAGCAAGGAATGACCGTTGACGGCCAAGATCACATCCCCAGAGCGAAGACCGAGGCTGTGTCCAGTCCCGCCGGGGAAAACATCAAGGACCCCAAGTCCATCGAGGGCAGGGGTAAAAAGGGGCTGGCCCCCTAGCTCCATGCGATTCCCCAGCTGGATGACCAGGTCGTGCCCGAGGATGGCAAAGAGGGGTGAGAAATAGCGGAGGGGTTGGAAGCTGTCGGCGAGGACGGCGAGGATGAGGAGGATGATGCTGTAAGCGAAAAGATAAAGGGAAGATAAGGACGCTTTCTCCCGGGGCGTGCGGGACAGGGCCATATCTCCATAGCCTAAGGCCGCAACGACGGGAAACAGGATGTAGACCAGCTCCATCCCCCCGGGGACCTCCTGGGGAGGTTTGATCAAGGGCCACCAAGAGGGCATGTTGACGACTTCCCGGAGGGGACCCTCGGGCAGGGTTAGATAGACGAGGGCCACCAAAGGCAGGGGCCAGAACTTCTGGAGGGCAAATCCCCCCACCACCCGGCCGTCCCTCCCCTTCACATAGACGGGGTTGGGGTTTAAGTGGCCGCTGATGCGGATGAGGACCGCCTCCACCAGATGGAGGACGGCGACCAATCCCATCACCGACGGGATGTGGATCTGCGGCCAGCCAAAGAGGAGATGGGAAAAGGACAGCAGCCCCCCGGCATAGGAAAAGCACAGGAACCGGGGGTGGACGAGCATCAACAGGAGGGCTAGGGGCCAAATGTAAGCGACGCCGCTGTCGGTCAGAGAAATGCCGATGATGATAAAAAGCCCCGTGCCCAGGGCCCCGCCAAGGAGGCCGAAGAGGATGCTCCTGGTCGTCTGCTGCCGGGGCTCGTATCTTACCCGACCAAACAACCGCTCCTCCACTGCCGCCACCCGTCGGTACTGGAAGTGGACAAGACCGACGACAATGGCCAGGGCGAGGAAGTACTCGGACCGAAACACCATTGCGGGGATTGACTTGAGGAGGAGCTTGGCGACTTCAAGGAATGCGGTCAAAATAGAGCGGCAGGCCGAAAGGGACCTGCCGAATCACCCCTTTCCCGGGCTGCAGGCCTCAACTAGCTTGGGCCAGGGCCTCTGCATGGAGCCTTTCCCCAAGGAGTTCCACCGCTGTGCGCAGCTGGCGATCCCGCTCCAAATCCAGCTCGGCATCTAAGGGTTGCAGCTCCCGCTCCTCCCCCTCCGGCAAAGGCTCCGGTTCGACGAAGACATCGGGCTCGATGCCCACCTTGTCGATGAAGTGGCCGCCGGAGGTGGCATAGCGGGCGGTGGTGAGCCTCAGGGCCGAACCATCCCCCAGGGGGATGACCGTCTGGACTAGGCCTTTGCCGAAGGTGGTGGTGCCAACGATGGTGGCCAGACCGCTGTCCCGCAGGGCCCCGGCCACAATCTCCGATGCGCTCGCGGTGCCTTTGTCCGTCAAGACCACCATCGGCAGCGGCGGACGGGTATTGCGCAGCTGGGCATAAATCGTCTCCCGCTGGCCTTCCCTGCCGACGATGTGGACGATGGGGCCGTGATCGAGGAAGTGGTCGACTACTTGCACCGCCTGGGTCAGGAGGCCTCCCGCATTGGACCGCAAGTCAAGGATCAGGGCCCGCATGCCCCGTTCGTCCAGATCCCGCAGGGTCTCCTGCAGGACCGTGGATGTCCGTTCGTTAAAGGACGACAGCCGCACATAGCCGATGCCGTCTTGGATGATCTCCGCTTTGGGAACAACGGGGACCTCCACATTGTCCCGGATGATCTCAACTTCAAACTGCTCCCCGTCCCGCTCGATCCCGAGGACGACCTTTGTTCCTTCCGGCCCCCGCATCATATCCACGGCTTGATTGACGAGCATGCCCTCGGTGGGTTGGCCGTCGATGGTGCGGATGATGTCCCCAGTGCGCAGACCCAGCCGGTGACCGGGAGTGGACGGGATGGGTGAAACGATGGTGAGCTGCCCTTTGTGCATCGTCACCACGATGCCGATGCCGGCGAATTCACCGCTGGTATCCACCTTCATCTCCGCGTAGGCCCTCGGCTCCATGTAGTAAGTGTAGGGATCCAAGACTTCCCAGAGCATGCCATTGATGGTGCCCTTGAGCACATAAGCTTTGACCAGGTCGACGGTGTTCACATCATCCACGTAGGCCGTCTTCACCAAGGAGATGATCCGCATCACCTGGTCCAGATTCTCCATATTGTCGCCCGCCCGGACCTGCATCATGAACACCGCGGCCAGGATACACCCCAAAACCAAGAGGGGAGTGAGCCTGCTATGGAGCAACCTATGTCTCGATACAGTGATGGACATGGTTGATAGCCTTCCTCTCATGCGAACCTGCCACATTCATATGCAGCACCAGGCTCTTTTATTTATATACGATGGAGCCCGCCTGGAACAGACGGGCCATCGCCTACAACGATTATATTCGAGATCCCTATCCTTTGTAAAGAAGGGCGCTAGGCCTTGCGGCCGACGACTTCCCGCACCCTTTGAGCTACATTGGCCGCGGTAAGTCCATAATGTTCCAGGAGCTCCCCTGCTCCCCCCGACTGGCCAAAGACATCGGGCACCCCGACCCGCTTCATGGGCACAGGGCAGTTTTCCCCTAAGACCTCCGCCACCGCGCTGCCAAGGCCCCCGATGATGGAGTGTTCTTCGGCGGTGACGACGGCTCCCGTCTCCCGGGCGGCCTTGATGACGGCCTCTCCATCGAGGGGCTTGATAGTCCCCATATTGAGCACCCGGATGCTGAGGCCCTCTCCCGCGAGGGCTTCGGCCGCCTCCAAGGCGGCGCCCACCATCACGCCACAGGCGATGATGGTGGCATCTCCCCCATCCCGCAGGAGGGCGGCTTTGCCCAGTTGGAACTGGTAGTCATCGCCGAAAACGACGGGGACCCCGCCCCGGGTGAAGCGCAGATAGACAGGTCCCACATGGGCCGCGGCGGCCTTGACGGCCTGGACAGCCTCCACGTAGTCCGCGGGGACGATGACGGTCATCCCCGGGATGGCCCGCATCAAAGCGATATCCTCCAGGGCTTGGTGGGTGGCACCGTCCTCGCCGACGGTGACGCCCGCATGCGTCGCTCCGATCTTCACGTTCAAGCCGGGATAGCCGATGGAGTTGCGCACTTGATCGTAGGCCCTGCCTGTGGCAAACATGGCAAAGGTGCTCGCGAACGGAATCTTGCCGGCGGCGGCGAGCCCCGCGGCCGTCCCCATCATATCCTGCTCAGCAATGCCCATCTGGAAAAAGCGCTCCGGGAACTGGGCGGCGAACTTGCTCGTCCTGGTCGAAGCGGACAGGTCCGCATCCAGCACAACTACGTTAGGATTTTCCTTGCCAAGCTCTACCAATGCGTCGCCGTAGGCTTCCCGCGTTGCGATCTTTTTGCCTAGCATAGTCACTTCCCCCCTCCCCTAGTTGGCAAGCTCCGCCAAGGCTTGTTCTACCTGCTCAGGCTTGGGCGCGACCCCGTGCCAATCGACCTTCCCTTCCATGAAGGAAACGCCTTTGCCCTTGACTGTGTTGGCCACCACCAGGGTCGGCCGCCCCTTTGTCTCCCTGGCCTTGGCATCGGCCTCCAGGATCTGATCGAGATCATGGCCATCGATCTCCAGCACATGCCAGCCGAAGGAGGCAAAGCGATCGGCAACTCGGCCCAGGGACTTGACATCCGTGACGGTGCCGTCGATCTGCAGGCCGTTGTAATCCACAAAGGCGAGGAGATTGTCTAGTCCACGGTGGACGCTGGTCATGGCCGCCTCCCAGACTTGCCCTTCCTGGATCTCCCCATCCCCGAGGATGACATAGACGCGCCAGGAGGCTCCATCGAGCTTGCCGGCCAAGGCCATGCCGTTGGCGATGGACAGGCCCTGTCCCAGGGAGCCCGTTGAGGCCTCCACCCCGGGGGTGCTCGTCATGTCCGGATGACCCTGGAGCATGCTGCCAAGGCGGCGCAGCTCCACCAGTTTTTCCACGGGGAAGTAGCCGGCTTCAGCCAGGGCCGCATAAAGGGCCGGAGCCGCATGCCCTTTGGACAGTACCAGCCGGTCCCGCTCGGGCCAGTTGGGATTGGCCGGATCGTGCTTCATGATCTCAAAGTAGAGGGCAGCGACGATATCGGCGATGGACAAAGACCCTCCCGGATGACCCGAGCCGGCAGCGCCGGTCATGGTGATGATGTGACGTCGGATCTGCCTTGCTTTTTCCTTCAGGAAGCTTTTCTTGTCGGTCAACGCTTATCACCCCTTGCTTTAAATCCTTCTCCCAAGACTTCGTGGACATCGGTGATGGCCATGAAGGCATTCGGGTCCAAGTCGGCCACGATCTCCTTCACCCGGGGGATCTCCGGCCGGGAGACGATGACGAAGAGCACCTTCCTTTCCCTACCGGTATAAGCACCAGTCCCGTGGAGGATGGTGACCCCCCGTTCCATCTTATCCAAGACGGCCTGAGCTACCTCCTCGGGACGCTCGGAGATTATGTAAGCCGCCCGAGCATAATCCGTCCCCTCCTGAACGAGATCGATGGTCCGGCTGGAGATTATCAGGGAAAGGAGGGCATAAAGGGCCAGTTCAGGGCTGAAGAGGAACCCCGCCAGGGCGATGATGGAAAAATCGATGACGAGGAGGGCTTGACCCAGGCTCAGTCGGGACCAGTGGCTGAGGAGATGGGCAGCCATGTCGGTGCCCCCGGTGGAGCCGCCGAAGTAGAAGGTGATGCCGGTCCCAATGCCGGCCAAGCCGCCGCCGTAGATGGCGGCCAGCACCGGATCGGATGTGGCCGGCCCCAGCCATACGCCCAAAAGCTCTACCATCACCGACAGGACCCCGGCGCCAAACAAGGTCTTTACCCCAAACAATGGTCCGATGACCAGCCAGCTGACCAGGAAGAGGGGCACATTGAGGCAAATCATCGTCAGCCCGACAGGCCACTCCCAAAGATAAAAGGCCATGATGGCCAGTCCACTGACGCCTCCCGCGGCCAGCTTGTTTGGAATGAGGAACCAAACAAGGCCCAGGGCCGTCAGGCTGACCCCCAGGACAATTCCCAGGTGCTCCAATAGGATCCGCAGCCAACCTTTCTTCAACTAAGTTCCCTTCTCCCGGTAAGCTTTTGCCGCAGCACCGCGCCGACAAAGGGGGGGATGAACAGCACCCGCCTGTATCGCCAGGGCTCCCGCAGCAAACGATAGAGCCACTCCAGTCCCCTCGCCTGCATCCACCGGGGGGCCCGCTGGACCCGGCCGGCGAGAACATCAAAGCTTCCCCCAACCCCGATGCCGATGGGCACTTGGAGGCTGGCTTGATGGCGGGCCAGCCAAAGCTCCTGCCGGGGCGTCCCCAGGCCCACGGCCAGGATGTGGGGGCGAGCCTCCCTTATTCTATCCAACACCTGCCTCTCTTCATCGGGGGTGAAATAGCCGTGGTGGAATCCGGCGATGATGAGCCCGGGATGCCTCCTCTGCAGCTCCGCCGCTGCCTCCGCGGCGACCCCCTCCCTGGCTCCCAGGAGGAACAGCCCGTACCTCCTCCGGGCCGCGAGGGCCGCCAGGTTATCGAGAAGATCGATCCCGGCCACCCTCTCCGGCAGGGGACGGCCAAGGAACCGAGACGCCCAGATGAGACCGTAGCCATCGGGGACGACCAGGGCCGCTTCCTGAAAAACCTGGGCAAAGGGTTTATTTCGCCGCGCGAGCATAACCATTTCGGGGTTCGCAGTGATCACCTGACTCGGCCGCGCCCCATCCAGCAGCCCTTCGACCCTGCTCAAGGCTTCGGCCATGGTCACCGGATCGATCCCCACACCCAGGATCCTAATCCTCCCCAGCTCTCTCCACCTCCCCGGCGAGGGCCAGGATGCCTTGGACATCCAGTTTAGCCCTCTTCTGTAAAGCTTCTCCAAGGAGGATCAGATCCCTTCGCCGCTGTTCCCGGTCCTTCCAGGCCCGGTCCAGGAGCTTGAGGAGCTCACCCCTTTGGATCCCCTCGATCGGCAGCCCCTCCTGGCCGCTGATCCTGAGGAAAGCAGCCACCTTAGGATCGTAGATCAAGCCAACTCCCGGAACGCCCAGGCAAGCAGCCAGGATCAAGCTGTGGAGTCGCATCCCCAGACAGAGGCCGGCTTTTTCCAGGACCTCAAGGACAGCAGGCACATCCAACTCCCCCTCCCAGACCCTGGCCCCGAGGAGCCCGGCAGCCTTCAGGGAGATCTCCCTGTCCCGGGGCTGGAAGGGAAGAAACAAAGGTTCCAACTCAGAGCCACCGCAGAAGGAGTCCACGGCCGAGGCGATCTCATCCAGTTTGCCTTCAAGGCCGGGCCAAGCCCGCAGGGAGATCACCAAGAGAGATCCTGGTCTGGGAGGCTGCGGCGGACGGAGGAGAAAGGCGGGATCGGCGCTGACGCGGCCTGCAAGTTCGGGCGCAAGCTGCCTGGCCAGCTCTAGGGACTCTTCATCCCTGAGGCTGACCCGGTGGGCCAGCCGCAAGGCCACTCCCGCCGCCAGACGGCCCGACAGCGTCTCCAGGGGGCCGAGCCCCTGCGCGAAAAAATGGACCCGCCGACGGAAGATGCGGGCCAAGAGGACCAATGACAGATAGTAGAGGGGCGAGCGGATGCTGGTCACATCTTGGAAAAGGCCCCCGCCCCCGAGGACGAACACATCGCAGCTCCGAAGGGCCTTAAGGGCCTCCAGGGACAGGCGATGGACCGCGGGAAGACCGTGGCTTGCCCTTGTCCCTTCGGGATCCCCAGATAGGACCGTCAGCTCCGCCCCGGCCAGGGCAAGCTCCCTCGCCAGTCCCGCTAGGATGGCCTCATCCCCCACATTGCCGCAGCCGAAGTAGCCTGCCGCCAGGACCTTCAAAGGCCCACTCCCCTTCCTTTGATCCTGCCGGCAGCCCAGCCCAAGGCTCTCGTCGCTAACAGCCCGATCCCCAGGCCAAAGACCATGCCGATGCCCGTCCGGGCGAGGGAAAGGACTAAAGGAGAGTGGGCGTGGGCGAAGGTGTTGACCAGGGAGATGCACCCGATGGAGCCGAGGAGGATGAGCCACCAGGGGGCCCGGCGGCCGCGGCCTTCCAGCCACAGGGCGATGAGCATGGCGGGATGGCCGAGGAGGAACTCTTTCGTCCGCGGACGGGCCCAGACCAGTCCCTCCAACAGCTCTCGCATCCTCGCCTCCCAGGTCAGCACCGGGAGGAAGTAGTTGCCGGTCCGGCCCACATAGACCAAGGCGACTAGGATGAGGCCGGCGGCGTAGAACCCGTGGCGAATCTCCAGGGGAGAGCGCCAAAGGGCCATGAGATCGCCCTTTTTCCTGCGCCAAAGATAAACCCCAACAAAGAGCAAAGGCAGCACATGGGCTAGTTTGACCCCAAGGAACTGCTCCGTCTTCAAGGCAAAGCGCACCTCAGTGAGGAGGGCGGCGACCATCAGCCCCCCGGCAAGGGAGACCCCGACGGCAATCAAGAAGTTGGGGATAAAGGAGGGACTCTCTTCTGACCGGGACAAGGCCCTTTGGACCCCCAGGGCGGGGAAAACCACCGCGGCGGCCAGGGCTAGGCTCTGCCGGGCCAGGATGGTATAGCCCTTAAGATACAACCCCATCGCCCCCAACAGGCCCAAGGCAGCAAGGATGGGAGCCCAGCGCGGCCAAAAACTCAGGAGCAAGATGCCGCCGGCCGCGACGGCAAGGCCCATCAGGAAAAGGGCTGAGGGTCCCGGCGAAGAAACCGCCAAGGGGACAGCCCTTCCCAACCGGTAGCCTTCCGCCTCCAGCGCGGCCTTCAGACCGGCGACATACTTGACATTCAACTCGAGGAGATCCCCCGCGGCATCATCCAGGAAGGGACGCAGATACAAGGCCCTCACGCCCCGCTCCCGCACGGCCCGGACGTAGCGGGCAACGGCTTCTTCCGGTCCATAGCGGGACATTTCCTGGGGTGTGATGCTGTGGACCCGGATGCACTTGTGGTCCAAGAGCTTAGCCAGGGCCCGATCGCCTTTTTGGGGGGCAAACTCGATGAGCCCCAAATAGGCATCCCGATCCTCCATCGCGGCGGCCATCGCCGGCAGCCCCTCTGGGTAGCCCCCCATTTCCATCCCTTCGAAGATGACGAGGGATAGGGGGCCAGGGGGCAGCTCCTCCGGGAGGGCCGACCTGTGATTTGTGGGGCGGGGGGCAATGAACAGGCCGTAGCCTTGGGCCAAGCCCAAGGGCCCAGGCAAATAGCCCAATGACCAACTGCCCACCCGCTGGAGGGGCGACCCCGCATAAAAGGCGTAGAAGCCATCCCATTCGTTGACCTCCCAGTTCCCCGCCAAATGGCGGTCGAAGGCCTCTTGCAAGAGGGCGGCCATTTCCCGATCCCTAGTGACGATGTAAGTGCCGCTCCGGATAATGGGGAGCGCCAGGGGAGCCAGGGCCGGGTGGACGGTGCCGACCATCCCGTAGGAGGCAAGGAGGGATCGGTCGGAGAAGGCGAAGGCCTGGGAGTTTTGCTGCAGGGAGTATAGGGTCGCCGGGCGGACGGCCAGGGTCGTGATCCCCGCCGGAGCCAGGTTCCCCATGACGTCCGTCAGGGACAGGTCCGCAAGTTCCGCTAGGGTCTCCAGCTCATCATAGTCGAAGACCAATTCGACGGCATTGTTGTTCCTCTCCAGCGCTCCCCGCTGCAAGAGGACTCCGCCGGCGGACAAGAGCCCCACCAAGATCAAGGCCCACAGCCACCGGGTCTTCCGCCCTCCGTCCTCCCTAGCGGCCATCCCACTTAGTCCCAAAAACATACAGACTGTCCTCCTCCAGGCGCACTTCCTGCAAGGCAACGGGCACCGGCAGTTCGGAGAAGTCCATGGCCAGATTCCACTTGCTCTGGACGGTTTCCAGGAGCACCTTCGGCACCTGCAGGTTCTCCACCGTCAACTGCTCCACCACGAAGCCAACGCGGGTGCGGCCCAAAACTTCAAAGCGGCCATCGAGGGTGAGATCGAATGTCCGCTGAAAGAGGTTCATCTCCCCGACTAGCCTTGCCTGTTCCCGGGCCAGTTCAATCCGCATAAACCGGGCAGGATCCGCCTTGGCCCACAGATACTCGTTCAGGGAGTCTTCCCCGATGAGCACCGTCGCCTGCAGATCCCCAACATGATCGATCTCCACTGCGCCTCCCCTCAAGGCCGGGAGGTTTATCTTCAAGTCCTTAGCATCCACCAGGAAGGCATCCACCTTTAGCCCTCCCTGGGAGAAAAGGCGGGCATCGAGGTGGAGCTGGTCAAAGCGGCCGGCGATGAGCTTGATGGCCGGCCAGGCCGCAACTTGCACCTGAATGAATTCGGCATCGGGATAGCCGTCATGAAAAGCCTGTTCGATGTGGCTTGCCACAAAGGATGGCAAAACGATCTGACTGGCGATGAGGACTCCCACCGCCAGTAAAGCCAATGCCCAGAAAGGCCAGCGCCTGTCCAGCATCCTCACCCGCCTCATGACCTTCCTGGTCCTTTTCGGCCTCCCTGCAGACTCTGTCTTAAGTAGGCTTCGATAAAGGGATCGAGATATCCGTCCATCACCGCCTGGACGTTGCCTACTTCAACGTCGGTGCGGTGGTCTTTGACCATGGTGTACGGGCAGAAGACATAGGAGCGGATCTGGTTCCCCCAGGCGATCTCCCCTTGTTCGCCCCGGAGTTCATCCACCTTCTCCTGCAGTTCCTCCCGCTTCATCTCCGCCAGGCGCGAGCGCAGGATCCGCATGGCTGTCTCCCGGTTCTTGTGTTGGGACCGATCGTTTTGACACTGGACCACAATCCCCGTCGGCAGATGGGTAATCCGGACCGCGGAGCTGGTCTTGTTGACATGCTGCCCCCCGGCCCCGCTAGCCCGATAAGTGTCGATTTTAAGGTCGCTTGGGTTGATGTCCACCTCGACATCATCGGTGATTTCCGGGATGACGTCCACCGAGGCGAAGGAGGTATGGCGCCGGCCCGATGAGTCGAAGGGGGAGATGCGCACCAAGCGGTGGACGCCCTTTTCCGCCTTCAGATAGCCGTAGGCATTGGTGCCTTTGACGAGGAGGGTCGCGCTTTTTACCCCCGCTTCATCCCCCGGCAAGAAGTCGAGGACCTCCAGCTCCATCCCTTGTTCCTCCGCCCAGCGGGTATACATCCGCACGAGCATCGACGCCCAGTCCTGGGATTCGGTGCCCCCTGCGCCGGGATGGATAGACAAGAGCGCGTTGTTGCCATCATAGGGTCCGCTAAGGAGCGTCCCCAGCTCCACCTTCTCCGCCTGCCGGACCAGCTTGTTCGTCTCCGCCTTCAGCTCCTGGCAAAGCTCCTCATCGGGCTCTTCATCGACCAGCTCAAAGAGGACGGCAACGTCCTCGTAGCGGGCCTTGAGCTCATCCCAATCGGTCAGGCGGTCTTTCAGCCCTTTGACCTGGGCGATGATCTTGCGAGCCCGTTCCTGATCATCCCAAAAGCCCGGCCTCGCCATCTCCTGTTCCAGCTCGGCCAGCTGGGCCCGTTTTCCATCCAGGTCAAAGATAAGCCCTCATTTCCTCAAGCTGCTTGGCCACCTGAGCCAGCCTCTCCTCGATTTCCCCTCGTTCCATATCCCAAATCATGGTCTTACCTCCCCACGGCTTAACGGCCGCAGCACTTCTTATATTTTTTCCCGCTGCCACAGGGGCAAGGGTCATTTCGTCCGACTTTGTTGGCTACGCGGCGAGGCTGATGGCCGCCGCCGGGCTCCCGGTTGGTGACCATCTGCCGCTGCCTGGCCGCCTCTTCCGGCCGCACCAACCGCACCCGCAGGAGGAACCGGAGGGAATCCTCCCGGATGCTGTTTACCATGGCCTGGAAAAGCTCAAAGGCTTCGAACTTGTACTCCAGCAAGGGGTCCCGCTGACCATAGGCCCTTAGGCCAATGCCCGTTCGCACCTCATCCATGTCCCGCAAATGATCCATCCATTTGCCGTCGATGACCCTGAGGAGGACGAGGCGCTCCAGCTGGCGCATTTCCTCGGGACCGACCTGTTCTTCCCGCTTGGCCAAGGCGAGATGGGCCATCTCCGTCAACAAGGCCTTCATCTCCGAGCCGGTCTTGCCCTCGAGGACATCGGGGGCTAAACGGATGATAATCCCGAAGACGTCGTTGAAGCGGTCGGCCAGCCCCTGCAGGTCCCATTCTTCCGGGTGGACCTTCTCATCCGCGAAGGATTCCACCAGCAGGTCCACTAGATCCCCCGCCATTTCCCTGATGTAGGGCCTAAGGTCCCCTTCCGTCAGGATCCGCCGCCGCTGGCTGTAGATGACCTCCCGTTGCTGGTTCATCACATCGTCATATTCCAAAACTTGCTTGCGCAGTTCGAAGTTGCGGGATTCCACCTTCTTCTGGGCCGATTCGATGGCCCGGGTGATCTGGCCTGATTCGATGGGCTGGTCCTCTTCCCAGCCGAACTTTTCCATCAGGCCCACGATCCGCTCCGATCCAAAAAGCCGCATCAAGTCGTCTTCCAAAGACACGTAAAACCGGGATGAACCCGGATCCCCCTGGCGGCCGGCCCGCCCCCGGAGCTGGTTGTCAATCCGGCGGCTTTCATGGCGTTCGGTGCCGATGATGTGGAGGCCCCCCTTGGCCGCCACTCCCTCGCCGAGGACGATGTCCGTCCCCCGCCCGGCCATGTTGGTGGCGATGGTGACCGCGCCCTCCTGGCCCGCAAGTTTGACGATCTCTGCCTCCCGCTCATGGTGCTTGGCATTGAGCACCTGGTGGGGGATGCCCCGGGTCTTGAGCAGGGCGCTGAGGCGCTCCGATTTCTCGATGGAGATGGTGCCCACCAACACTGGCTGGCCCCTCTTGTAGCACTCTTCGATCTCGTCGACAACGGCCCGGAACTTGCCCCTTTCGGTCTTGTAAACCACATCGGGGTGATCCACCCGGATCATCGGCTTATTTGTGGGGATGACCACCACATCCATCCCGTAAATCCGGCGAAACTCCTCCTCTTCCGTCTTGGCTGTTCCGGTCATGCCCGCCAGCTTATCGTACATGCGGAAATAGTTCTGGAAGGTGATGGATGCCAGGGTCTGGCTTTCCCGTTCGACCCGCACCCCTTCTTTGGCTTCGATGGCCTGGTGGAGGCCGTCGGAGTAGCGCCGGCCCGGCATCAGCCTGCCGGTGAACTCATCGACGATGATGACCTTCCCCTCTTTGACGACGTAGTCCCGGTCCCTCTTGAACAGAGTATGGGCCCGAAGGGCCTGTTGGATGTAGTGAGTTAGTTCAAAATGGACCTGATCGTGGATGTCCTCGATCCCCAACATCCCTTCGATCCGCGCCCAGCCTTCCTCGGTCAAGGCCGCGGATCTGGCCTTTTCGTCGACGGTGTAGTCTTCCCCGGGCTTTAGCCTGAGGACAAGTCTGGCAAAACGCTGATAAAGGTCCGTCGACTTCTCCGCGGCTCCAGAAATGATCAACGGCGTGCGGGCCTCGTCGATCAAGATGGAGTCCACCTCGTCGATGATCGCGTAGTACAGCTCCCGCTGGACGATATCTTCGCTGCTGATGACCATGTTGTCCCGCAGGTAGTCAAAGCCGAATTCGTTGTTGGTGCCGTAGACGATGTCGCAGCGGTAGATCCGCTTTCGCTCCGCGTAATCCAATCCGTGGACCAGGGCCCCCACCTCGAGCCCCAGGAAACTGTAGATGGCGCCCATCCACTCCGCATCCCGCTTGGCCAGGTAGTCGTTGACGGTGACCACGTGGACTCCCCGGCCAGTAAGGGCATTGAGATAAACGGGACAGGTAGCGGCCAAGGTTTTTCCTTCCCCCGTTTTCATCTCGGCGATGCGTCCTTCATGGAGGACAACTCCCCCCATGAGCTGCACATCGAAGTGTCTTTGTCCCAAGGTCCGCACGGCTGCTTCCCGCACCACCGCGAAGGCCTCGGGGAGAATATCGTCGAGGGCCGCGCCCCGGTCCAGCCGCTCCTTGAACTCGCCGGTCTTGGCCCGTAGATCCTCGTCGGAGAGGCCTTTCATCTCCCCTTCTAAGTTGTTTATCGTCTGGACTATCCCGTCCAGACGCTTCAATTCTTTGTCGTTAGGGTCCAGGAGTTTCTTCAGAAACCCTAGCATCCATCTCCCCCCTTGCGCTATTTGTAATTATATCACGAGGATTAGGGCCCCACAACTTGACCGCTAAAGGCCCGTCCCGTCTGTATTCTATTTTTTCAAACAAAAGCGCAAAGACGCGTCCGGCCCATCGGCAAGCTGGCGAAGGGCCGGCCAGGTCTCCCCGGCTAGGAGGGACGAACTAGTGCAAGGGGCCATCTCCCAGAAGCGCTGGGGCTCCCTACTCGAATTGAACGGCCGCCCCGACGGTGCCCGGACCAGTATGGACGCCGATCACAGGCCCTACCTGGGTAAACAAAGTGGTCTTGATCTGGAGGGCGTTTTCCAGGGCTTCTTGCAGATACTTGCCGGCTTGCAGCGCTCCGCCGTGACCGACCACTAAGCTGACCTTTTTTCGCCCTGCAGCCAGGGTGTCAAAGGCGGAAACGATGAGGTCGAGGGCTTTCCTTTGGCTGCGGGCGTTCCCATAGGTTTGATACACTCCATCATCCCCTACCCTCACCACCGGCTTGATGTTGAGCACTGAGCCGAGGAAGCCCTGGACGCGGCCGATGCGCCCGCCCTTTTGCAGGTACTCCAGAGTATTTAATGTAAACAGGGTCTCGATGTTTTCCCGCACCTTAGACAAGCCCTCCACTATTTGGGCCGAATCCATGCCCTCCCGGATCCGCCGGGCGATGTCCATCACCATTAAGCCAAAGCCCAGACTGATCGTCTTGGAGTCGACGATGTGGATCTTGGCCTTCAGCCTCTCTTTGGCGATGTGGGCCGCGTTGAGGGTGCCGCTGAGAGCGGAGGATAAATGGACGGAGATGATTTCTTGGTATTCTCCCAGGAGCTCCTTGTAGAGGTTCATGAACTCCTCCGGGGACGGCTGGGAAGTCATTGGCAGCTCATCGGCCGTTTCCAAACGCCGGTAGAACTCTTCACTGGTGATCTCATGGTCGAAGTACTCTTCGCTGCCAAACCTTACTTTGAGGGGGATGACATGGATACCCCATTCTTTTCTGGGGTCCTCCGGCAAATCGGCGGTGCTGTCAGCTACCAAAGCAATCTTGGCCAATAGAAACCCTCCATCTCTACGCCAGTAGGTCCGCTGGAAGCGGCGGCGATTAATATCGACAAGTCCGTGGACTGGGATTATCTCATCCCATCTTACCTTATAAGGCAGCCTTTGGCGAGGATAACTTTTCCCAGCTGCCGGTTTTTCTTTGGAGCTGGCGGATTGGCAGTGGCCAAGATCAAAAAGATGGGGAGCTCCCGCTCCCCATCAACCAAGCGCTATGAGGGTCTATTCCGGCTCGATGAGGCCGTAGTTGCCGTCTTGGCGCCGATAGACCACGTTGACCTCCTGGGTGGCCGCATTGCGGAAGACGAAGAAGCTGTGGCCTAAGAGTTCCATTTGCATGACGGCTTCATCGGTGGACATGGGCTTGAGGGCGAACCGCTTCGTCCGTACAATCCGCGGGGCACCAGCGTTTTTCTCCTCCACAGCCGGCCTGAGCTCACCGAGTTTCGGCCCCCCCTGGAGGCGGTTCAAGTACTTGGTCTTGAACTTGCGAATCTGCCTTTCCACCTTCTCGACGGCGCCATCGATGGATGCGTACATATCTTCCGTCTTTTCCTCTCCCCGCATCAGCACACCGTTGACTTGCAAGGTGATCTCAACGATGTCGAGCTCCCGTTCAACCCTCATCATCACCTCACAGGAGACTTCCGGACCATCTTCGAAGAACTTCTCCAGCTTGCTCGTCTTCTTGGTTGCGTAGCTCCTCAGTGCTGGAGTGATTTCGATGTTCTTGCCTTTGACTATTGTCCGCATTTTAATTCCCCCTGTGAAAACAGTTAGGTGTAGTTATATATTCCCCCACACCTAGTTAAATCCTTCATCGGCAGGAATAGGCCGATACCTTAGGGAATGTCGTACAAAAGATCACCAGTGCGGAAAGGAAGTGGTTCTGCTTGAGTGAGGGCATCGGACCTTTGGTCAAAGAGGTCGAGAGGATTTACAATTCCGAGCGCAACCAAAAAACCTTGCGCTGCTGGCAGGGAATCGCCGACTTTCGCGGTAAATTCCGGGGCTACCCCACGGATAGGAGGGAACTCGGCGGCAAGATCCCGTTCATCGCGGACTTGATGCCGCCCCTATGGGCAAAGATTTTCGGCTACAACGTCCGGGAGTATTACACCGACCCGGAAACCTTTTTGGAATACTACCTCAAGCAGCAGATCTACCAATTTGAAGAGCTCCAGGACGACACCCCCGTTCTCAAAGCAGTCCCCATCTACATGGGCACAGGCTTTGAATCGGGGCTTTATGGGGCCGTGACCCTCTACAGCGACACAACCGATCCATGGGTGGCCCGGGAGCCCGTCCTGAAGGAGCCGGAAGACCTAGCCAGGCTGGAGCCGGCCGATTTTTATCGAACAGGTCAGATGCCCCTAGTCCATGAGTTCTATCGGACGTTGACTGGGCTCCTGCCCGATGATTGGCAGGTGATCTTCCCCGAGCTCGGCCGGGGGCCCTTCGGCGTGGCCGTCCACTTGCGGGGCTACGACACCCTGCTGATGGACCTGATCCTAAATCCCAAGTTCGCGCAGGACCTATTGGGTTTCCTGGTGGAAGACCGCATCCGCTGGACGAAAGAGCGGGCGAAGTTCCTGGGGACCAATGAGGCTTTGGGGAACTTGAACAACGATGAAGTCTGCTGCCCAATGCTTTCCCCGGCCCTCTATGAAGAGATGATCCTGCCCCATGAGATCAAGATCGCCGCGTTCCATGGAGGGGCAGGCTACTGGCACAGCTGCGGGAACATTACAGAGCTTTTGCCCCTAATCAAGCGCATCCCGGGGTTGAAGATGGTGCAAGTGAGTCCCCAGACGGACCTCTCCACGGCCTGCCGGGTGTTCGCCGGCGCATCCTTAGAGCTTGACGTCAATCCCGTCAGGGACATTCTCGATACCTCCGAGGAAGGGATGGCCGCCAAGCTCCAGGAATACAAGGATGGTCTGGTCCAAAACGGCCACACCAAAGCTTACATCCGGGCCGGGAGCCTTGCGCCCCTGGCGACAGCCGACCAGGACCTGGCCAAGATCAAGACCTGGATCAGGGTCGCCCGGGAGATTCTTGGGTAAGGAACGCGAAAAGGTACCCAGACAGGCATGCTGGCTGGGTACCTGCAATTTCCCCGGAGTCGCCCCCTACAACTTCACAACGCTGGTTGCCTGCGGCCCCCGCTGTCCTTCCACGATTTCGAACTCAACCTGCTGTCCTTGCTCTAAGGTCTTGAACCCTTCACCCTGAATAGCCGAGTAGTGCACAAAAACATCGTCTCCGCCATCTTCCCGCTCGATGAACCCATAACCTTTCTCCGGGCTGAACCATTTTACTGTTCCTAGCATTGGACTGCATTCCTCCCAAGTGAACGCTTGCAACGGGGGCTCATGGCCCCTGTGGCAAGGGAATCATAACACTTTTCACAAGATTTGTCAAGAATGGCAATGTTGTGTTCCACAGAGAACATTGGCCAAAATCACTGGGAGGCCCGCTGGAGAACCTTGATGGTCTCCACTATCAGCATAGGTATCATCGCCATACCGAGGGCCCTCATCCAGACTTCCAAGCCCATGGGCACCACATCGAAAACCTTCGCGACGGCCGGGATCAGCATGACAGACAGCTGGAGCAGCCCCGAGCCAAAGAAAGCGTAGATGATCTGGGGATTGCTGGAGAACCCCAATTCGAGAAGGCTTTCCTTAACCGAGCGGGTGCTGAAGGAGTAGAACAGCTGGGAAAGGGCCAGCACGGCAAAGGTAGCGCTGCGAGCCACTGCTAGGTCGTAATTGGCCAACGCCCACCGATAGGTTAACAAGCTGACTCCGCCGATGAAGGCGCCGTGGATGAGAATGCGGGTCCCGAGCCCCTCGGCGAAGACGCCTTGTTTGGGTGGGCGGGGTTTTTGCTTCATGATCCCCTTCTCCCCCGGCTCAACGCTGAGGGCCAAGGCCGGTAGACCATCGGTGATCAAGTTGACCCACAGGATCTGGATAGCCGTGAGGGGACGACCGAGGCCCATGAGGATTGCCGACGTGATGACCAGCAGCTCACCCATGTTGCAGGCCAGCAGATACTGGATGGCCTTGCGGATATTAGCGTAAATCGTCCGTCCTTCGGCGACCGCGGCCACGATGGTGGCAAAGTTGTCATCGACCAAGATAAGGTCCGAGGCCTCCCGGGCCACATCGGTACCGGTGGCTCCCATGGCTGCGCCGATGTCTGCCCGCTTCAAGGCCGGCGCATCATTGACCCCGTCTCCCGTCATGGCCACCACATGGCCCTTCTCCTGCAAAGCTTCGACGATCGTCAGCTTGTGGTGGGGTGAAACCCGGGCAAAGACATTGACATCCTCCACCACCGTCGCCAGTTCATGGGCATCCATCTGGTCCAATTCCTGCCCCGTGATGACCCTAGCCCGGGTTGACGGGACGATGTCCAGCTGGGCGGCGATGGCCAAGGCGGTATCGGGGAAGTCTCCAGTGATCATGATAGGGCGAATGCCCGCCTGATGGCAAAGGCGAACAGCATCATAGACTTCCTCCCGCGGCGGATCCACCATCCCCACCAGCCCCAGGAAGACCAGGTCCTCCTCCAGCTCCTCCTGTCCCGGCTCCTCAGACCAGGGCCGCACCGCGACGGCCAGCAGGCGATAGGCTTCGCCGGCAAGCTGGCAGTTGGCCTGGTAAATCTCATCAAGCAACCGCCGATCCAAAGGTCGAAGTTCGCCGTCCCAGAAAACGTGGCTGCAGATGGGCAGCACCCGGTCGGGGGCTCCTTTGGTGACGGCCAGATAAGTGGGCGACTCGCCCCAGGGCAGGGGATCGCCCCACTGATGCAAGGTGCTCATCAGTTTGCGATCCGAATCGAAGGGGATTTCCTTCACACGGGGATACTTGTCGCACAAGGCCCTAGGTTCCAGATTCCCCTTCTTCGCGGCCACCAGGAGGGCCAGCTCTGTGGGATCGCCGAAACTCTCCCCGTCTTCGTAGATGCAAGCGTCGTTGCACAAAGCCCCTGCCGTAAGCAAAAGATCGATGTTGTCGAACCCCTCCACGCAGCGGCCGCCAATGTAGATCTTCTGGACAGTCATCTTGTTTTGGGTGAGGGTGCCCGTCTTGTCGGAGCAGATGACCGTGGCGGTACCAAGGGTTTCCACCGCAGGCAATTTGCGGATGATGGCATTGCGCTTCTGCATCCGCTGCACTCCCAAGGCCAGCGTGATGGTGGAAATAGCGGGCAGTCCCTCCGGGATCACCGCGACCGCCAAGCTCACCGCGGTCAAGAACATCTCGTGGATGGGCTCGCCCCGCTTGATGCCGATGAAGAATACGAAAATGACGAGGGCGATGGCGCCAAGACCAAGGGTCCGCCCCAGCTCTCCCAGCCTTTGCTGAAGGGGTGTGGGTTGGGGACGGGTGCGATGCAGCATGGCGGCAATCTTGCCCAATTCAGTGTTCATGCCCGTGGCGGTGACGACGCCCACCCCTCGCCCCGCTGCCGCGACAGTGCCCATGAAAACCATATTGGTCCTATCACCCAAGGACCGCTCGGACAGGGCTTCGGTAGTCTTTTCCACCGGGACCGACTCGCCCGTCAGGGCCGCCTCGTCGACCCGGAGGGCCGCCGCCTCCAGCAGCCTCATGTCAGCCGGGATCTGGTCCCCTGCTTCCAGGAGGACGATGTCGCCGACGACCAGCTCCCGGACCGGCAAAGATGCCTCCCGTCCGTCCCGCAGGACCCGGGCGTGGGGCTGGGTCATCTTGCGCAATGCCTCCAACGCGCGCTCCGCTTTGCTCTCCTGGATGACGCCGAGAAGGGCATTAAGGATAACGATGGCCATAATGACCACTGCGTCGAGGATCTCCCCCAGAAAGCCGGAGATCACCGCCGCAGCGATCAGAATCAACACTAGCGTCTCTCCCAGCTGGCCCGCTAGACGAGCCCAAAAGCTCGGCGGCGGTTCCTCAACCAGCTCATTAGGTCCATGCTCGGCAAGGCGCCGCCCGCCTTCTTCTTGAGTCAACCCTTTGGCCGAAGAAGACAGCATCCTCAAGACCTCTGGGCCATCAAGTTGGTAAGGCTCCTTATCTGTTGGCAAAGATAAAGACCGGCCTTCTTGCGATAGCCGATCTGCGTTCGGCTGCGATTCTTTCTTCATTGCTTTCCTCCACCACCTTGTTCATGCGGGTTTCATCATTCATCCTTGGCCGATTGGATGATGTCGTCCAGGCCTTCCAGGGGGATCTCCTTCCCGGCGAGGGCGGCCCGACGGTTCTCTTCCAGTATCTCTTTGTAAACCTCCTCCCTATGGACAGGAATGTGACGGGGGGCCGAGATGCCAATTTTAACCTGGTCTCCCCGGATATCCACCACAACGACGGTGATATCATCCCCGATCATAATCTTCTCGTCAACCTTCCTGGTCAACACCAGCACATTAGTCCCTCCTTGGACCTTAGGAATGAGAGCTATCCCGTCTTCCGCTGTCCTTGGCCGGCCCCCATGATGGGATGTCGAATAGAGTATTTCCCATCGGTCAGGACCACCTGCTTGCCCCGTCGAGTCTTGCCGTTAATCATCAGCGGAGCCTGTAAGTTGGCCGTCATCTTGGTCACATCCCGGGGCACGGTGACGATGGCGTAAACGGCAACGTCCCTAGGGTTGTCAATTGGACCTAGTTCGGCCAGGGCCTCCGCTTCCACCTGGACCTGGTAATCAGGCCAAAAAACTGCCGGTTCGATGACGATAAAGGCCACATCCGGGTCGTCCGTCGACTGGAGACACCGAAATAGTCCATCTTTGCGTATTTCTAGGATAACATAGCCTTTGTACTCTTCGAAGCCTAGTATGCCCGAAGGGAACTCGAGAATCTCATCCTCCAGCACTTCCAACGCACCAAACCGGGTAGTCTCAATGATCACCAGGTCCATCCCCCTCTTAAGCATAGACGTCTATATGATTCGCCAACGGCTCCCAACGAACCTCCACCCGGGGCGAAAAAAGAAGCGGCCTCATCAAGAGCCTCTCCGGAGTGAAATCGATCGCCACCCTGCCGGGGGCAACGGTGATCTTGGGAGGTTTATGGGGCCAAATGTCGACATTAATGTCCTTTGTCTCCTGTGATGGGTCCGGGAGTTCAGTCACCGGATGGCCGTCGGCCAACAGATCCCCTTCCTGAGCCATGCGGGTGATCCCCGCGAGGACCTTCTCTTGACCTAAAGCGGCAGCCGCCCTGCTAAGCTCCAAGGAAGTCTTGCAACCCAGCTCATTCCACTGCTCGCGGGCGTCGATGAAGACCCTGGGCAGCTGGGTTTTGACTTTGAGACTTGCTTCTTCCCGGTGGATCTCCCAGCGGGGCATGACAACAGACAGCTCAACCCAGGCCTTCCCCCGCAACTCTACGGCCGGTCGCCACATTTACCTGCCACCTACCTGAGAAAATCGAGAAGGGAAGGCTGGATAATCCGAGCCCCGGAGGCCAGGGCCGTCCGATAGGCGTTCTCTTCCATCTTGAGCTCCATGACCACTTCGGCCAGGTCGATATCCTCCGTTTGGGAAAGGAGCCTCTGGAGATTAAGGCGAAAATCTGTCAACCGCTCCCGGGTCATCTCCAGCCGGTTCACCTTGGCCCCAATTTCCGATCGCCACCGGAGCAAATCATCGGTGCACTCTGTCACCTTGGCCAGGCCCGTCTCCGACAGCTCGTCGCAGTCACCCGCCCGGAGCCAATCCCGCACCTGGATCAAGGTGCTGAAGATCTCAGCAAAGACTGCATCGCCCGGCAGATTATAGTCCATCACGATGCCGATGCCAATCTCGACTTCTAGTTTGCCGCTGTCACCGTTGTAGGCAACAGACTCAATCTCGCCATCCGCGCCGACCACCGTCACAAAGGGTGCTTCGGCCGTTCGATGGCCGGCAAACAAATGCCGGACGCCGTGGGTGCTGTTGGCGGTGAAAACCAGTCCCCTCAGGATCTGATCCACCTCATCCGCGAGGGCATGCCTGGATTCATCGGGCAGGTTGTCATTGGCGCCGTTGATGACCAGCTCCCGCACCCGGTGCAAAGCCTCGCCCACGCTGCTTAGGACGCTGTCGCTGGCTTCCAGCCAAGAAAGCATATCATCCACATTATCCCGGTACTGGTCCGTTTCCATCAGGGAGGTCCGCAGCCTCATGATCCTGGCCACCGCGGCCGGATCATGGGAAGGCAGGGTGACTTCTTTGCCCGAGGAGAGCTTGTCATTCAGCCTGCCCAGGCGCTCCATCCCCTGGTTCAGGTTGTAGAGCATCTTTTTCGCCATCATGTTATTGGTAACCCGCAAGATCCGCGCCCTCCTTTAGCGGCCCACTAGGCCCATCCGATTGATGATGGTATCCACCGCCTCATCCATCGCGGTAATCACCCGGGCGGCGGCATTGTAAGCGTGCTGGAACCGGATCAGATTGGTCATTTCTTCATCCAAGGAGACTCCCGCGACCATCTCCTGCCTGTCTTTGAGATGGGCAACCAGGATCTCCTGATTGCGGGCCCTCACCTGGGATTGCTGGGTGTCAACCCCCAGGGCCGCGATGAGGGCGCCGAAGAATTCGCTCGGGTTGGCGGTGCCGTCATTGAAAAGCAGTTCATGCTTTAGCTCCGCCATGGCCCGGGCGTTGCTTCCGTCCCCCTTCTCCCCGGTCCGTGAGGCAGCTATCCTGTTAAGATCCTCCAGCCAGGGGTTGACGGCGATGGTGCCGGCATCGGTGCCAAGGAAGAAAGGCTGTCCGGTATCGCCCGACAGGTCAATACCCTGTTGATGGACTTCATTGATAGCCTCGATCAAGACTGACGCGAGGTGGTCCAGTTCGGCCACGTAGGCGGGGATGTCCCCGTCCCGGAAATCGAGCATCCCACGCAAGATCCCCGACTCAATAAGGACCGGCTGCTGATTCCGCTCCCAAAGGATTTCGAGGAGCTCCGGATTGTCGACCTTGGGCCTGGCGACCATGGCAAAGGCCGTGGTGCCTTCAACAAGCAAAGCGCCCCCCACGTTGACGGAAATCATACCCTGGTGGCGCTCGGAGACGCTAATATTGACTATTTCAGCCAACTGCTCCAGGAGGAGGTCCCGCTTGTCGAAGAGATCGTTGGGCACATCCCCCACCGCGATGATCTTGCCGATTTGACTGTTTAGGCTCGCGATCTGCTGGGCGATGGCATTGATCTCCTCCACCTTCACCCCAGCCCCCAAGTTCACATCGGCCCTGAGGACAAGCAGCTGCCTCCTGGCATCTTGGAAGGCGTCGGCCAGGACCATGGCCCGCTGGCGGACGACCGCCCGGTAAGACATATCCTCCGGGTGCTGACTTAAGCCTTGCAGGGACTGCCAGAACAGATCCATGGCCTCCCGGATGCCCCAGTCGGAGGGCTCGTTGAAGATCAGCTCCACTTGGGACAGCAAGTCCCGCCTGGTCGCCCATCGTCCCAATTCCTGGGCCTCCTGGCGGATCTGCTGGTCGGTGAAGGCGTCCCTGATCCTTTTGATTTCAGCTACGGTTACGCCCGTCCCCAGCTGGCCCGCGCCCACGCCCCGCTGGATGGCAGGCACGGGGTACGGGGTAGTAGTCGACAAGACCGCCTGCTGCCTGCTGAAACCCGGGGTATTGGCATTGGCGATATTGTGACTAGTCACATCGAGGGCCGTGCGCTGAGCCATGATGGCCCTTCGTCCAATCTCCAGTCCAAAAAATGTTGAGCGCATGATCCTTCACCATCCATTAGGCCCTGGTATCTAGCCAGGCTCCGCCCTTTGGCCCGCCTCCGCTGTAGGTCCCCTTCTCGTCCCCATCCCCCATGAGGGCCCTCAAGGAGAAGTCCACATAGGCCAAGGCCGTCGCCAACAGCTGTTCGTTGGCCTTGTTGATCTCTTGCAGTTCGAGGCACAGCCGGGCCATCTCCCGGCCTTTTTCCAGGAGTCTGGAGCCTGGATACTGCTCCTCCATCTCCTGCAGGGTCAAGGACCCGCCGGGAAGGCCCGCCCTTTCTTCTTCATTTTGCTGCAGGCTCTCCGCCAGCCGCTCCTCTTGGGCGGCCAGTTCCAACAAATCATCGATGGCGCCGCTTAAAATGGCCCGTTGTTTTTCACGGGCCACATGGCACAAAGCAATCAGCGTATCACACTGCCGCGACAGGATGTCCAGCTGGGCTTCCTCCATGGCACCCCACCCTCACTAGCGCAGGCTGCGATCCACGATCAGGCGGCCAAGCATCTTCTCAGCCACTTCCAAGCTTGACACGTGGTAGGTTCCACTCTTGATGGCGTTGTGGAGGGCTTCCACCCTGTCCTGGCGGATATCGGGTGTGGCTTTGATGCTCTGCAGCGCCAATTGGATTTCCTGGCCCCGTGTCGACAAGTTGACTTTGTCCACCGCCCCGGGTTCCTGCCCTTTCTCTATTTTTCCCATCTTTACCTTGGCCTGACTGCCGTAAAGACGGTAGACTTGCTGAATCTGTTTATCGGAGATCATCATATTATCTCCTCCGTTCTTCTACCTAACCTAGTCTTCGGCAAACCCCCGGGGAAACTTTAGCTCCTCCGGTCTCCCCGTCGACGGTCAAGATGGACCTTCCCTCTAGTCTCCTTAACCTCAGGCTTGTCCGCTGCTGGCTCTCCGGCCCGGAATCCCCGCTGGCAATTTTCACACAGACGGCCGCTGGTAATGGGCGCTCCACACATTTCGCACGCCACGTGGAGCTTGTTATAAGCAAGGAGTCTGCCTTGGCGAATGAACTCTTCGATCTTCCCCAGTTCAACCCCCGTCTCCCGGCTCACTTCCACCATGTTGGCCCCCGGGTTGCTGCGCAGATAATTGCGCACCAGGTCGTAATCTCTAGCATCTTCCTGCAGACATTGACTGCACATCCCGCGCCCTGAGCTGGCGAAGAGTTTGCCGCAGCGGGGACAATTTCTTAGCTCCACCTTCCTCCCCTCCTTGGCGGATGACTTAAGGCAACGACACAGACTCCGACCCTGAGGGCCCCTGCCTCCAGCAAGGCGGCAGCTGCCGCATGACAGGTAGCCCCCGTAGTCAGCACATCATCCACTAACAGCACTGCCTTTCCCCGCACTCGCCCGGGGTATTCCACCCGAAAGGCGCCATCGACGTTTCCAAGGCGCGCCGATCGGTCTAATGTTGTCTGGGATGGGGTGTCCCTCCAGCGAATCAGCGTAAACCTTGGCAGAAGCCGCCGACCAAGTTGTCGGGCCAGCCCCCTGGCGAGGAGCTCTCCCTGATCGAAGCCTCGCCTCGCCATCCTGTTTGGATGCAGGGGAACCCAGGCGATGACGGAACAGCTCCGCAGCAGTTCCTCCTCCCTCACCGGCCCTGCAAGGAGCTCCCCTAAGGCCAAACCCAGCTCCCGGTTCCCATCGTACTTGACCCGATGGATCATCTCCTGGAGGGCGCCTTCATAAAGGCCTAGAGCCCGCAGCCCCGTGAAGGCCCAACTACCTTCGCACCCTCCACAGGGGGAAGGCCCTCCGCACCTGTTGCAGACAGGACCCCGGATCAGCGGCAACGCACCCACGCAGCGGGAGCAAAGGCAAACCCCTTCCCTCTCCAATGGGCCCTGGCAGGCGGCGCACCGGGGCGGTTGGGGAAAGACCATGTTTATCCCCACTTCCACCCAGCGCCAAAACATCTCCCTCACCTGCCAATCAATGTGCAATTTCTGCACAAAGGTTTTTCTTTCCTGCCTGGAAAAGTCCGCTGAAGCTCGCGAGGATTTGAGAACAGGAGCGAGGGCAACAGGTTGGCATCTACTTAGGAGATCATGGGGGATGGCAGCCTCTTCGCGGTTAAATGAGGCTGACTAACCTAAAGGAGGCGCCTCAACGGCGCCCCCTCTGCAGCACAGCCTAATGTCAGAGCCAGACTTCCCTCAACAGCCGATGGGGAAGAAAACCCTTCAGCCCGTCGAGCCCGTTCGCCGATAGCGGGCCGCTCCCTCTTGGTAAAGATCGCCCCCGTGGCAGTCATTGACGACGATGACGGGGAAATCTTCAACAACCAGCTCCCGCAAGGCTTCGGTGCCAAGTTCAGGATAAGCTACCACCCTGGCCTCTTTGATATGTTTGGCCAAGAGCGCTGCGGCGCCCCCGACGGCGGCGCAGTAGACGGCCCGATGCTCCTGCAGAGCAGCTTTGACCTGGGGAGACCTAGGGCCTTTGCCGATTACGCATTTCAGCCCTAAGGCTAATAGGGGCGGCGTGTAAGGATCCATCCGGTAGCTGGTCGTCGGTCCGGCAGGACCGATGACCGCCGGAGGACGGGCTGGAGCCGGCCCGACATAATAAATGACCTGGCCTTCAAGATCGAGCGGGAGGGCTTCCTTCTGCTCAATCAGCTCAATTAGCTTCTTGTGGGCCGCATCCCTTGCTGTGTAAATCTTGCCCGACAAGAGCACCCGATCGCCGACCCGCAAGTCTTCAACATCCGCCCTCGTCAAAGGAGTGGTCAGGCGCTTCATTGTCCCACCTCACAGTACCGCCGTTTGGTGCCTGGCCGCATGGCAATTCATGTTGACTGCCACCGGCATCCCGGTGATATGACAAGGATAAACTTCGATATGGACGGCCAGGGCTGTGATGCGCCCCCCGAGCCCCTGGGGACCGATCCCCAGGTTGTTGATCTCTTCCAGCAGCTCCCTCTCCAAGCGAGCATAGAAAGGATCGGGGTGCTCCTCCCCTACTGGTCGCAAAAGGGCCTTCTTGGCCAGATAGGCCACCTTTTCGAAGTTGCCCCCCAGCCCTACGCCGACGACGACCGGCGGGCAGGGATTAGGTCCTGCTCGCTCCACCTGCTCGAGGACGAACCGCCGCAGCCCCTCCTCTCCCGCCGCGGGGGGAAGCATCGCGAGGGCGCTCATGTTTTCGCTCCCGCCTCCCTTGGGGGCAACGGTGATTTGCAGCCGATTCCCGGGCACAATCTGGGTGTGGATGATGGCCGGGGTGTTGTCGTTGGTGTTGACCCTGCGCAAAGGATCGGCAACGACGGATTTGCGCAGATAGCCTTGGGTGTATCCTTGCCTTACTCCCTCATTAACCGCCTCCGTCAAGTCTCCCCCAACGATGTGAACGTCCTGGCCCAGCTCTAAGAAGACGACGGCCATCCCCGTATCCTGGCACATGGGAACCTCTTCTTCCGCAGCCAGTCGGTGATTTTCCAGAATCTGGCGAAGGATGTCCTTGCCAACGGGAGACTCCTCCTTGGCCAAGGCCCCTTCCAGGGCGCACATCACATCAGGACCTAGTTCACTGTTGGCCTTGATGCAAAGGCGGCGGACTGTCTGGACAATCTCGGCGCAGCTGATCTCACGCATCCTCACTTCGACCCCTATTCTTCTTCGGGGAAAGGCACAAACCCCTGCTCGGCATAAAGAGCCGCCGCTTTGCGAGCCCGCTCGATGGTGGCCACAGCCTCTTCGTAGAGCTCTTCCCCGCTTTTTATGATCCGGGCAACCCCCTGCTCAATTGCCTTAAGGCCTACAGCCCGGGCTTGCCGGGGGAATACCTCCCAATCATCCATGCTGGGGATGATGTAATCCTCCCTAAGACCTTTATCCTCTGCACAGCGGGCCAGTTCCACGGCCGCGGCAACGCACATTTCATCGGTAATTGTCTTCGCCCTTACATCGAGGGCCCCGCGGAAGATCCCGGGGAAACAGACGGAGTTGTTCACCTGGTTGGGGAAGTCAGCCCTCCCCGTGGCCACGATCCGGGCACCCGCCTCCTTGGCCTCCCAAGGCCAGATCTCCGGCACCGGATTGGCACAGGCAAAGACGATTGGGTCGGACGCCATCTTCTGGACCCATTCCTTCTTGATCACACCCGGCCCCGGCTGGGACAGGCCAATGACTACATCGGCCCCCTCCATGGCCTCCTCGATCCCGCCGGTGACGCCCCGGCCGTTGGTCTTCAGACACATCTCCCATTTTTCCTTGTTCCTGTCCTGCAGTTCCGTCCGGCCCCGATGGAGGGCGCCCTTGCTGTCAACCATCACCAGATTCTTCGGATTTGCTCCCGCGGCCATCAACAGCCTGGCGGTGCAAATGTTGGCTGCCCCCGCCCCGATGCAGGTTATCTGTACATCGGCCAAGTCTTTGCCGACGATTTTCAGAGCGTTCAGCAAAGCCGCCAAGGTCACCGACGCGGTTCCCTGCTGATCATCGTGCCAGACGGGAATCTCCATTTCTGCTCGCAGCCGCTCCAGGATGTAGAAGCATTTCGGCTGGGCAATGTCTTCCAGGTTGATGCCCCCGAAGGAAGGCTGGAGGAGCTTGACGGCGGTGATGAACTCATCGGGTTCTTCTGTGTCGAGGCAGATGGGGACGGCATCTACCCCGCCTAGGTACTTGTACAAGAGGGCTTTTCCTTCCATGACGGGCATGGCCGCTTCCGGGCCGATGTTGCCCAGGCCCAGCACCCGGGTTCCATCGGAGACGACGGCGACGGTGTTCGCCTTGTTGGTGTACTCATAAACCAGTTCCTTATTCTCTTGGATGGCCTTGCACGGCGCCGCGACTCCCGGGGAGTACCAAATGGCAAAGTCGTCAAAATCACGGATGAAGCACTTAGGGATCGTTTCGATTTTCCCCTTGCACAGGGGGTGATACTTCAAAGCATCTTCTGCCGGCTTGCGGGCCTTGGCCAGAAGGTCATCGCGATTTTGCAAGCTCTTCACTCCCTTACTTGGTCCTACGCGTTGAATACCACATGGGGATGCCAAACTCCTTTTTTCACAAACTCAGACTGTTGGCGGCAGCAGCATATCTTCTACAGAACGAGCCTCCCCTTCTCCAACAGCAGCTCCCCATCGATCACGACGGTAGGTTCCCGCAGAATCCCATCGTGGTGGCTGGCCACTTGAATGGTGCCGCCAAAGAAACTATTGTTGCCTATGGCAATATGGATAGTCCCCAGGACCTTCTCATCCTCCAGGACTTGGCCGCAGATGACCGCCTGATCGTTTGTGCCAACCCCCAGCTCGCCGATCATGTAGGCTGCCTCGCCCAATCCTTCCAGTACCCCTCGCAACGCATCCGCGTCGGGGCCTTGGAGATCGACGACGACCCCATCCCTGACTTCCATGACGATGGGCTCCTTGAGCATGCCTACCCCGGACATGGCTCCATCGATGACCAGTGTGCCCTGGGCGCTTCCCTCTACCGGAGCGATGTAGGCCTCCCCTGCGGGAAGGTTGCCAAATTCCCCAGGTCGATGAAGGATCCCCGTATCAGGCTGTCCCTCCCGGCCCTTGATGGAAAGGGTGAGGTCTGTTCCCGCGGGCGTCGTGATCTTCACCTTCTCACCCCGGGAGAGGATCTGGGCCACTTCTTTGCTCCTTGCGGCTATGACCTCATAATCGGCAAACAGGGCCCTTTCCATAGTCTCCCGGGTGATGCCCGGCAGGGACGCCACCCTCGCCCCGGCTTGGGTGGCCTGCTTCCTGGCTTTAGTATGGGACAGGGACTTGGTCGTTACCGCCAGGACCACATCGGCACCGGCCATGGCCGCAGCCACTAGTTCTGGAGGCTCCGACCCGTGGGTCTTGCGCTCATCCATTTCCAACAGGATTGCCTCCGCCCCCATCTGCGCCGCTACCTTCCGAAAAGGCAATGCCAGCTCCCACCGCCCCGGGTCGGTGACGATCAATACAGTCTCATTTGCCCGGACCCCCAAACACTGGTCGAGGGCCACCCGGGCTGCATCAAAGAGTTTTGAACTCGACATGAAAAATCCCCTCCATCGAATCAGAGTGTCCCTGGAGGAGTGTTTCGCATGTTCCTGGTCATTATCCTTTTTGTTGACAGCCGGGGGAAGCTAAGAGCCTCCCCCTGGCTCTTTGCCGCTAGGATCCATAGACTAGATTGGGTAGCCACGTGACCGTCGCCGGTACATAGGTAATGATCAGCAGAACAACGAGGAGAGGAACTAGAAACGGCAAGGTCGCCTTGATCACCTTCGCTACAGGCACTTCGGCAATGTCACTGACTACAAACAAACCGATGCCAACGGGAGGAGTGATGAAGCCGATAAGGATGTTGTACACGACGACAAGGCCTAGATGGACAAGATCGATGCCCACAGCCTTAGCCATGTGAGCAAGTACCGGAGCTACGATCACCAAGATAGCTACCGACTCCATGAGGGTTCCCAATATCAGTAGAAACACGTTGATTAACAACAGTACGATAACCGGGTTAGTGGTGTAGGAAAGGATCACGCTGCTCACATATTGGGGAATGTTCTCCCGAACCACCAGCCAGCCGAATACCGATGCGGAAAAGATGATGAACATCACCACTGCCGTCGACTTGACTGAATCAACAAGTACTTCCCACAAGACGCGCAGATTCATCTCTCTGTAGATGAACCCTAAGACAGTGGCATAGGCAATGGCAACTGCACCGGCCTCCGTCGGCGTGACCACCCCGGCGAAGATGCCCCCAAGGATAAATACAGGGGCTAACAGCGGCAGGGCCGCATCCCTGAGGGCCCTTCCCACCTCTGCCAGCGAGGCCCGGGGCTGTATCGGCACATCGTGGTCAGACTGGAAGAAGTAGACCATGAGCATGAGAGCCGCGGCGATGAGGAGCCCAGGTATGATTCCCCCCAGAAAGAGCCGACCGACGGACACCTCTGTGATCACCGCATAAATGACCAGCATCACACTAGGAGGGATAATAGGCCCGATAACCGAAGAAGCTGCCGTCACCGCTGCCGAAAAAGCCGGGTCATACCCCTGCTCGACCATGGCATTAATTTCAATAGTCCCAAGTCCCGCAACGTCAGCATTGGCAGTCCCGGACATCCCGGCGAAGATAACGCTAGCCAGAATATTTACGTGGGCTAAACCTCCCTTGATATGTCCGACCAAAGCGTTGGCAAAGGAGAAGATGCGAGTAGTGACCCCCGTTTGATTCATCATCTGTCCAGCCAGGATAAAAAAGGGCACCGCCAATAGGGGGAAACTCTCCATTCCGCTGGCGAAGCGTTGAGGAATCAAAGTCAACGGATATCGCCCTTGATACAGGATGTAAATGAACGATGAGATGCCCATGGAAAAACCGATCGGCATCCCTATGAAAAGGAATACTAATAGGCCGCCAACTAGAATTGCAATTCCCACATCAAGCCCCCCTCGTTAGTTCCTTTGCGGAACCGAACAGGTCCAGCCAAATATCGTGAGCTACAGAGATGGCCATGGAGATCGACATAAAGAAGCAGGGAAGGGAATAATACCTTTTTGGTATGCGAAGAGCCACACTAACATGTCGCGCCTGCACCGGCTGGAGCTTAATCGTAGCCCAAGCCAGACAAACAAGGAAGGCAAGTATGAGTACGTTGATAAAGAGCTTGACAATTGCTTTCGTTCCGGGCTTGAGAAACTCATAGAAGGTGTCAATGGCGATATGCCGTTTGTCCTTGAGGACAATGTCTGCGCCGATGAAACTCAGCCAAACAAATAGGAAGACCACCAACTCCTCCGCCCAGGTCGTCGGCGAATGAAAACCATAACGCAAGATGACTTGCATTAAGGTAACGGCGACGATGGTTGCCATGGCCAAACCGCAAAAGACCGTCTCTATTTTTCTGATGGCAGACAACAAAGACCGCACTTGGCGTCATCCTTTCACGGGGGAGGGCTTTGCCCTCCCCTTGTTGTATCGACTAGTCCCTAAGCTGCTGTATGGCGTCAAACAGACCAGGGGTAAGCTTGCCCTCCGCCTCAAGCTTGACGGCAAGTTCGCGGACCACTCTGCGGAAAGGAGCCATGTCCGTTTGGATGAACACCGTTCCCTCGGAAATCATTTTCTGCATGTCCTGCTCATAGGTGTCCAGGTTCATTTGAGAGAAGTAATCGCCGGCTTCGTTCGCCGCTTCAACCAGGACCGCCTGCAGATCAGGCTCCAAAGACTGAAAGACATTATCGTTGATGACAACAAAACACGCCGTCAACAAGTGGTTTGTCAGGGTAATATAGGGGGCCGGCTCGTAAAACTTCATTCCGTACAATGTGTCAAAGGGACCTTCCATAGCATCGGCAATACCCTGCTGCAATGCCAAGTAGGTCTCTCCCCAAGCAACCTGGGTAGGTTTGGTGCCCAATGCTTCCCAAACCCTCAAGTACATTTCAATCTCCGGCACCCGCATTTTGATCCCGTTTAAATCGGACAGCCTGAAGACTGGCTTAGTGGACAAGAGCACCCGAGGGGTGCGGTTCCAATTATCGGCGATCACCCTGACTCCGAATTCTTGGCGGTACTTCTCCTTGATCTCCTCGTTGACCGGGCTCTGAAGGAATTTGATGAGATGGTCCTGGTCCTCGAAGGTGAAGGCCAACGCCAGGATATTCCATTCAGGCATGAACTGGGCGGCCCACTCGGCAGCACCTTGAAACATATCTTGGGTGCCCATCATCACGCCTTCCAGCTGGGAGATGGCGTTTCCTAACTGGGATGCAGGATAAACCTCGATCTTCAGTCTTCCGCCCGATTTTTCTTCCGCAATCTCTGCCATTTTGTATAATGCAATGGTGGCCGGATTGGTGGTAGATTCAATGGTTCCCACAGAGAGGACCGTAGGTTTGGCGGCAATACCCAAAGACACGGCCAGGATTACCAGGACAGTTAGAATACTCATCCGTCCCAACTTCATTACTTTCTACCTCCCTATGCAAGAATTCTCGAACTATCAGTGTCTACAGCTGCTCTCGCTCACCCCCCAGCGATGTATGCGTCCACGGAGCGCCTAATTTCCAAAAGATTGGCTATGGGCGCCGTTAAAGGCACAGCACAAGCAGGTCCAATTATGTCTATGCCTGCATCGAGGGCACGGAAGACTTCTGCCCGCACATCGGCAGGAGTGCCCGTGAGGAGCGTCACTGAATTGTCGATGTTGCCCATCAGCGATATCTTTCCGTTTACCGCTGCCTTTGCCGCCGCGGGATCGACGTTGGAGTCGAAATGAAAGCAGGCCATGGTAGTCTCAGCTATGTCAGGCATCCGATCCAAGGTATTGCCGCAGATATGAAGGATTAAGGGGGCATTGATCCTTTTCCGAATCTCCTTGTGGAGATCGCGGAGGAAATCGACATACATCTGGCGGCTGACCAAATCCCCTGTGGCATGATCACCGTAGCAAAGGGCATCAGCGCCCGCCTCAACCTGAGCGTTGGCATAGGTAACAACGATCTCCATGAGCTCGCGAAGAATCGCCCGCACCTTCTCCGGCTCCAGCAGAGTCCATATCAGGAAATCCTGCACGCCAAACATATGGTAGGCCAGACTCCAGGGCCCGTAGACTTTGCCCACGATGGCCACCCGGTTGCCTAGTTCCCTTCGGAGAATACGGATTGCTTCCAGAGGAACTCGCACCCCTTCCCGGTCTAGGTAATCCGGCGGCATCTTAATATCCGACACCTCAGCCCACGGGTGCTCCTTTACTTCCGGCATCATGGTGCGGTCGCCCCAATCAACTGCGACATCTAGTCCCGAAGCGTCATGGATGGCGCTGAACAAGGGAGCCACGTTATCATGTCCCAATACATAGTGGGCCGCCATAGCCAGCTCCGCCATCTTGTAAGGATCCAAGTGAGCTTCTGGAAAATGGACTCCAACCTCGTCCATGACCTCGACACTGATTACTGATGTAGCACTTCCTACAGCTGGGCGATCAACCCGACCACCGTAAAGGGCTGACATAAATCGCTCTTTCGGTGACATGTAGCCC
>JAAYLV010000127.1 GCA_012521755.1 Bacillota bacterium
AGGTAGATCATGTTCCGACAGCCTTGTCCACCGCCAACTTTGAGCTCCCCAACAGCCGCGGCGTTGGCATCGTTGTCGACTACCACCGGCAGCTTAAACTCTCCTTGAATGAAAGGACCAACGGAGACCCCTCGCCAGCCCAGGTTGGGGGCGAAGATTACTTCTCCGCGCGACGCGTCAACCGTCCCTGGACAGCCGATCCCGATGCCCTTGATCTCTCCCTGCCAGACCTGCTCGATGCCTTTGATCATCCGCCTGAGGATAGCCTGGCTTCCTTCCTCGGGATTGGTGGGCTCCAGGTGCTTTTTCAGGATCCTGCCGGCTTCATCGACGATGCCGACGGCCAGCTTGGTGCCTCCCAAATCTACGCCGACTGCAGGCAAAGGCCTCCCCCCTTCCCCCATTGTGCCCAGGGAAAGGGGGAAAGAAACAGATCGCTTCTTTCCCCTTCCTGTTACCTAATGGCCTTTTCCGTTTCGATGTCAAAGACGTGCAGTTTGTTCATGTTGAAAGAGAAGGGATGGGACTTGCCGGCTTTGACCCCGCTGGTGGCCGGGACCCGGGCTACCAGCTCGGCATTCCCCAAGGTGAAGTAGACGTAGATCTCCGAGCCCATCGGTTCGGTGACGTCGACCACCGCGTTGATGCTGCAGCCCTCGCCGAAGGATTCTGGTTCATCTTTGATGTCTTCCGGTCGGATGCCAAAGATGACCTTCCTGTCTTTGTAGTCGCCGAGGCTCGCGAGCCTGGCCTCAACTTCCGGGGGCACCTTGAGCTTGTGGCAGTCGACTTCCAGGTAGAAGCCTTCGTCATAGCCTACCCGGGCCTCCATGAAGTTCATGGCGGGGCTGCCGATGAAGCCGGCAACGAAGACGTTGTCCGGGTTGTCGTAAATCTCCAAGGGTTCGCCTACTTGTTGGATGACTGCATCTTTCATGACCACGATCCGATCGCCCATGGTCATGGCTTCTGTCTGGTCGTGGGTGACGTAGATCATGGTAGTCTGGAGCCGTTGGTGGAGTTTGACCAGTTCCGTCCGCATCTGCACCCGCAGCTTAGCATCGAGATTGCTCAGAGGTTCGTCCATGAGGAAGACTTGGGGCTCCCGGACGATGGCCCTCCCGACGGCAACCCGCTGCCGTTGGCCTCCAGACAGGGCCTTGGGCCTCCGCCCGAGAAGCTCCTCGATCCCCAGCATCTTGGCTGCTTGTCTGACCCGGGCATCGATCTCATCCTTCGGTACTTTCCGCAGTTTAAGTCCGAAGGCCATGTTGTTGTAGACGTCCATATGGGGGTAGAGGGCGTAGTTTTGGAAGACCATGGCGATGTCCCGATCCTTGGGCGGGATGTCGTTGACCAGTTGATCGCCGATGTAGATATTCCCCTCCGAAATTTCCTCCAGCCCCGCGATCATGCGCAGTGTGGTTGACTTGCCGCAGCCCGACGGGCCGACAAGGACGACGAATTCTTTATCTTTGATTTCCAGGCTGGCATTGTTGACGGCCACTACTGAGCCAAAGCGCTTGGTTACGTTTTCGAGGACTACCCTAGCCACGCGGTTCCCTCCTTCAAGAATTGATGTATAGAAAAATCGATTATCGACCCAACGAATCAACCATGGTCCGATTCCAGAGTTTCACTTTCGCCAACACCTCGTCCGGCTCATCCCTGAACATCAGGCCACTTGCCCGGAGATAATAACCCTTATCGCCATCCGTCCCCACCGTCTCCTTGACCTGTTGGGCGTACGCTTCAGTCTCTTGCCTGGATGCCTGCAGTATCCTTTTCTCCGGATTGGGACATATCTCCAGCTTGGACCGCTGGCCAAAGATGCGAGCAGCCTCGCCCATATCAGTCCACGGTCCCACATGAAGCATCTTGATCTGGGGTATCTGGGCAATCAGCGGCAGCAGCTGCGTCACATTTCCGCAGCTGTGCCAATAATCAAGGCCGCGGTGGAAATCGCAGAGCTCCTTTTCGTAAGGCAGGACAAATTCCTCATACAAGGCCGGCGAGAGGCAAGGGCAATTGACCTCATCATTGAACAGGTACCCGCCTACACTGCCGACTCCATCTTTGCCGAAGGTCTCTTCATACCACCTTTTCCTCGCGTCGGTCACCAGCCGCATCAAGCGATGCATGAAGTCCGGGTCGACCATCATGGCCGTCAGCACTTGATTGAAGCCGGCAAGGTAGACCGCAACGCCAAAGGGCCCCCGGATCCAAAGGGGGAACCGCACCTGAAACTCAGCGCCGAAGCCGCTGGCTGCAAGTAGCTGGCTCACGCCATCATACATCCTTCTAGCCATCGGCATCAGTCCACTATCTTGAAAGCCCGCGGCAAAGGCCTTGCTTTCCCTGATGGCCTCGATATCCTCCACGGTTTCGACGACAACCTTGGTGTCGGGCCAGGGGTCTTCCTCCGAGGAGAAGATCGCCTTGCCCCCCAGCAGGGTGATCTCGAAAGCCGCCCCCATGTATAAGCGGATATGGGGGGAGAGGTAATAGTCGTCATCGAACATTTCGTACCGCTTGAGCTGAATGGTCAGGTAGTTCTCCAGGAAGACAACCGGGTCTTGGTAGTACTCTTCCATATCGAAGCCGAGCAGCTTCCGCCATGCGTTCATCTGCAGGTCGATCACCATCGGCGGTCGTCTTTGGCCAGCGTCCAGGGGCACCCCCCGCCACTGATCGATGCCGTCGGCAAACCATCCTTCCCATCTCGCCCGCCGCTCCCGGTTCCGCTCTTCCTCTGCGCGGGCCAAGAACCGTTCCAGCAGCCGCCGTATTCTATCGAGTGCTGAGCTTTGTTGCAACATTACCTACTGCCTCCTTAACTTCAGTAAACGCCGTGCTCCTGCACTACCTGGGCGAGTTCCATCAAGGCATCATCCATCGCCTCGTACACCTGCCCGGAGCCCCGCAGCACATACCCGCCGCCATCGGCCGCGGCAGCAAGGCACCTTCTTGCTTCGGCAGCGATCGCGTCCCGCGACCTCGAAGCCAGCACCCTTTCATTGAAGCCGCCCCACAGGGCCACCTGCTGCCCCACCTCTTCCTTGGCCGCGGCCAGGTCCACATCGCCGGCCAGCTCCGGCGGCGACAGGGTCTCGATGGCATCGACGCCGCTTCCCGCAATTATCTTCAGCAGACGGGCGCTCTTGCCGCAGACGTGATAGGAGCACAAACATCCGGTCTTCTTGATTGCATCGATGATCTGTTTATCGAAGGGCAGAATCACATCCTCAAAGGTCTCCGGCGACATCCCCATGCCAACGTATGATTCATTGATCATGATGCAGTCAAGGCCCGTTTCGGCCACTCTTTGGGCTGCCGCCGCGGAGTAGTCGGCCAGCCTCTCCAAAAGTTCCAAGACCCACTCTTTACGATCAAAGAGATCACAAACGAGCCGGTCCAGGCCTCGAAGGGCGCATGCCTCCTGCCAGACGCCGGGGATGGTCATCACGCTGAAGGCCCGATCGCCCGCTGCCTGGATGTACTCCTGGATGGCACTAAGGTCCATAGACGCGGGGGCTGGACGATAATCCAAGAGTTCGAGGGGCGTATCATCTTCAAAGGGGTGCTTCAAGACCCAGTTTTGGCACTCGCCGCGCCTGATGACCGAGGTCATGCTCCCCCTTGGGGTGTGGATTACCCGTTCAATCACCCTATATGTCTCGACCCGTTCCGTCACCGTCTCCGCAACATGCCACTCCCCTTCATCCCAGCGGATCATCGCCTCCGGCCAGACGGCAATTTCAGGCTCCTGGGGCCAGTAGAGATTAATCAGGGGATCATGACCCACCTGCTCCTGGAAGTCGATGAGGATCCCGGGATTCTCCATGAAGGCTTTGATGATGGAGTCCCTCATGCCCAGCCGGGACTGGAGGTAAGGGAGGCTAAAGACGTTGACGAGGGGGACGCGGTCGGGCTTTCCTCCCGAAAGTGCCGTCTTGATCCTGAGTTGACTGTTCATGGCCGCCTCACCCTTTGACTGCTCCGGCAGTGAGACCTTGGACAAAGTACTTCTCCAGGTAGAGGAACAGGATGAATACCGGCAGGGTGGCTATGACCGAGGAAGCCATCATGTTCGCCCAAAGGACCTGGTCCATGACCTCCGCCGGAAAGCCTGCGATGGCCACAGGCAGGGTTTTCATGTTTTGCTTGCTCATGAGCGTGAAAGCGAAGAGGTACTCCTGCCACGAGAGGGTGAAGGTAAATGTCGCGGCGGCCGCGATGCCCGGTCCGGACACGGGGAGCACGATCCGCGAGATGACCCCGAGGCGAGAGCACCCATCGACCCGCCCAGCATCTTCCAGGTCCGAAGGTATTGACGCGAAGAAGCCCCGGAGCATCCAAATACAGAAGGGCAAGGAAAAGGTGACGTGGGTCAGAATCAATCCCTGCAGGGTATTAGTCAGTTTCAGCTTGGTCATCACCAAGAACACGGGGACCAGGAGCAATACCGACGGGACGATGTAAGTAAACAGAATGAGGCGGCCCATCAGTTCCCGTCCACGAAAGCGAAGCCGGGCCAGGGCATAGGCAGCTGGAATTGACAGGACGAGGGAGATCCCCGTGCTGACCAGAGCGACGACGATACTGTTCCAGAGCCAGTTCCAAACGTCCGGATGTTTAAAAAACAACCGATAAGATTCCAGTGTGAAACTCGGCGGCACGAGGGGAAAACCATGGGCAACCATGTCCCTCAGGCCTACGAAGGAGGCCATCAGCAACCAGTAGATCGGAAAGAAGAACAGCGCTGTGAAAAGGTAGGTGCCGAAATTCTTGAGGACATCCCCTAGCCGCATTCCCGTTTTCCTGTCCAACTATATCCCTCCTAGTGCACACATGACTCAACCCATAGGCGGCTCAAACGATTTGTTAAGACAACGCCAGACTGAGCCTCCCTCGCCCAAGGGGAGGCAGCTCCCAGCTGTCCGTCAGTCAAAGGCTGTTCGCTGTTGAACATGCGTAAAGATGACAATCAGGATAATCAAAATGAGCATCATGAAGGCCGCAATGGCCGATGCCTGGGAAACCCGGAATGTCATGAAGTTCGTCTTGTATACCATGATCGGCAGGGTCAGGGTGCTGTCCGCCGGTCCTCCGCCAGTCATGAGGTACACGTAGTCAAACCAGTTGAAGGTCCAGATTGTCCTCAGGATCACGATCACCCAGATGACGTATCGCAGCCCGGGCAAGGTGACATGGAAAAACTCAGCGATGGCACCCGCGCCATCGACCCGGGCGGCCTCGCGCAGTTCCGTCGGGATCGACTGCAGGCCGGCCAATAGAACCAGGACGACGAAGGGAAGCTGCTTCCAAACGTGGGCGATGATGACGGCAAGCATCGATGTCTTGGTGTCGCCCAGCCAAGGGATGCCGTGTTTGAAAATGCCTGTGGACACAAGCATCTTGTTCACCCAGCCAAGTTCGGCATTGAAGGCCCAAACCCACATGATGGCCGCAACTACCGTTGGCACCGCCCAAGGTAGGATCGTGATTGACCTGATCAGCTTTTTCCCGGGGATATTCCTGTTGAGGGCAAGGGCAACAGGTATGCCAACCAACAACAAAAGCGCGATGCTGCCGAAAGTAAGTACGACGCTGTTGCCGAAAGCCTTCCAAAACCAGTCGGCTTTCGTAAACAGCCAGATGAAGTTGTCAAGGCCAACGAACTTCACAGGAGCCTTTGGCCTAAGTAAATTGATGTTCAGGAAGCTCAAGTAGACTGTAAGGAACAATGGGTAGGCGATGATCAGTCCGATTACGATAAGGCTTGGCGCCACGAACAGCCAGCCGAGGAGCCCCTCCGATTCGAGGCTCAGCCGGCGACGGTGTTTCGGGCGATCACTGGATGGGTTCATCGGCAAGTTCCTCCTACCTAGTCGTTTAGGCGGGCTCAGCCATCCGGCCGAGCCCGCACATGCCTGATTAGTAGCTCTCGACGATCTCGTTCACCCGGTCTTCCGCCCACTGGACGACTCTCTCCGTCGGCCAATTGTTCAGCACTGCCCGCTCGACGATGCCTTTGTAGACGCCTTCAGCATCGACCAGGCCGCCATACATGTTGGAGCCGTACTCCTGCCCGATGGATACAGAGCCGGGCGACACCTCCAGGGCGACTTTGAAGTAGTCAGCATAGGGGGCTATCCGAGGATGGTTGAAGAATTCGGGATCCTGCTGTGTGGGCAGCAGCACTGGCAGCCATCCTCTGTATGTTGTCTGGCTGTACTTGAGGTACACTTCAGGATCGAAGAAGGTTCGCAGGAAGTCCTTGATCAACTCGGGATGCTCCGTCGAGTTGGACACGACCCACCAGTTGTAAGCGGCAGTTCCCGTCCACGGCCCATCGTATTCCTCCCACTTGGGGATGGGGGCGACGCCGATCTTGTCCCGAAGCTCGGGAGCCTGCTCGGCCATCACGGCGGCAAGGGAGACGCTGGTGGCGATCATCGCGCCATGCCCGGCCATGAAGAGGATGCGGGCGTCGTTCTGGGTCGCACTGGCCGCGCCGGGCTGGGAGTACTTCCAGATTTCCTTCAGGAAGTCGACGGATGCTTTCATCGCCGGGCTATTGATAGCGACGTTCCCGTTCTCATCAAAGGTCGAAGCCCCAGAGGTATACATCAAGTTGGTAATCGCCTGGGGCTCGGTGTCATAGAGGTACTGCAGCATGCCGTAGATATCCGGCTTGCCATCGCCATCGGTATCGATTGTCAGCTCTTTCGCAGCATGCAGCCACTCGCTCCACGTCTTGGGCACATCAAGACCCTTTTCCTCAAAGAGGTCCTTCCTGTACCAGAGGACGTGGGGCGGGTTGATGTAGGGAATGCCGATTACGTCTCCGTCCATCATCATCAGTTTCTGGGTCCACTCGGAGAACTTGTCCCAGCCGATGTCCTCCACCACGTCGTTAAGGGGCATGGTTATTCCCTGTCCATACAAGGACTGGGCCAAGGAGGCGTAGGCATCGGAAATGTCGGGCAGGTTGCCAGTGATGCTGCCCATCTGGAACTTCTCGGCAAATTGGGCCCACGGAACCTGGGTTATGTTGAATTGCACATTGGGGTGCTTCTCTTTAAAGGCCTGAATGGCGATCTCCAGCGCTTCGTACATTCCTTCCCGCGGTGGACCTTCCCAGAACTCGAGTGTGATCGTCTGCGCGCTTGCTAGTCCAGCAAGGAGAAGCATGATGATCCCAAGGATGAGTGTCTGTCTTAGTCGCTTCATTTGTTTCACTCCTGTCTAGGCTTTTTTATGGGCTGTCGGTCCTCCGGCCTCTAAATTGAGAAACACATCCTGCACGGGCTAGGTCGTTAATCCCCCCTTTCAATCAGTCCCTATGAAAGCTTGCAGGATTTAAGGCGGATTTCAGGCACGGCAGGCGACTGGGAATCGCCTGGACCCCAAGCCCTGCTCAGGAAGTCTAGAGAGGGTTGGTGAGGTATATGCCGAACGAGTTCCGCAGATCCTCTTTTGGCTTTTCGGCGAGTAGTGTCCAGTATGATGGTGTAAATTCGAGAATGAGGATGGCATAGCAGCAGGAAGGGCCATCCCCCTCCTGGTAATGGTTGAGTTGTGAAGACAAAACCAACAGGAGGTTAGAGAGGATGG